>DASXXL010000226.1:0-8877 GCA_036503085.1 Pyrinomonadaceae bacterium
CGGCCGCCCCGCTTTCAACAAAGCGTCGCGCATGATCGAATACGACGCGGGCGCGTTCTGAGCGCTCGTCGAGCACCAGTCGTACTTCAAATAGTCAACGCCCCACGCCGCATACTGCCGTGCGTCCTGAAATTCATAACCGCGGCTACCCGGACGCTTCTGGCACGTGAGCGTACCCGCATCGGAATAGAGTCCGAACTTCAAACCCTTCGCATGAACATAGTCGGCGAGCGCTTTCATGCCGGAAGGGAAACGCTGCGGATCGGGAAGTATGTTTCCTTGCGCGTCGCGATCGATCTGCCAGCAATCGTCGATCACGAGGTAAACGTAACCGGCGTCGCGCATGCCGCTCGCTACCATCGTGTCGGCCATTTCTTTAATGAGCTTCTCGCTGACGTTGCATCCAAACTTGTTCCAGCTATTCCAGCCCATCGGCGGTGTTTTTGCGAGGCCCTTGTCGAGCGCGTAAACGTTGGCTACAGAGAAGACAAAGAGCAGCGCAGCTATTACGAGAGGTTTTTTCATAGAGTCTCTATCAGCTTTCCCAAAACTCAACGAGCGCACTCTTCTCTGTGTCTCTGTGCCTCTGTGGTTAATATTTTCTTAGCGAGAACCAACCACAGAGATACAGAGACACAGAGAAATAGTTTCAAGGGCAAAGCTGAGTCTATCGACGAATGGTCAGCGTGCGTTCAGTACGATTGAAGCTGGCGCCAGGTTGTCGGCCGTGGCTTTCAAGACGATTTGTCCGGCGCTACGTTTCGCTTGCACGATCGCCAGCGCCATTCCATGAAACGTCTTGCGCTGACTCGCCTTGAACGGCTCGTGACTGATTGGGTTACCGTTACCGACACCTGCGATCGAGCCCTGCCCGTTTACGTCAAACTTTATGAGGTTGTCAGCCGCCGGCACGACCGTGCCGTTTTTATCTACCACCTTCACCGTCACGAATGAAAGGTCCGTGCCGTCGGCTTTGATGGTCCGACGATCGGGTTCCAAAAGAATTCGGGCCGGCGCTTCCGCCGTTCGCACTTCTGTGGTCAACATCACGCGACCATCCTTTCGCGAAACCGCCTTCAACACGCCCGGCTCAAACGCGACGCGCCAGAAAACGTGCATGTCGCCATTCTGTTTTCGTTTCGTGCCTTGCGAGCGGCCATTCAAAAACAACTCGACTTCGTCGGCGTGATTGAAATACGCCACAACGTCAATTTTCTCGCCCGGCTTCCAGTTCCAGTGCGGCAAGATGTGCAACGTCGGCTTGTCGGTCCACTCGCTTTGATAAAAATAGTATGCGTCTTTGGGAAAGCCGGCGAGGTCGATAATGCCGAAGTAAGAACTGATCGCGGGCCAGGGAAACGGCGTCGGCTCGCCGATGTAATCCCAGCCGGTCCAAATGAACATGCCGGAAAACCAAGTGCGGTCCTTTACGAGTTTCCACGTTTCTTCATGCGCCGAGCCCCAGGCCACAACCGAGTTATCGTAAGCGGAGCACTCGTAAGTCGGGCTAATCTTGATAGCGTCCTCATCTTTAGTGGGCCAACGCAGGATCTCATCCGACGGCATTCGATAACTGCCGCGCGTGTGTACCGAAGAATTCGTCTCCGTGCCGATGATCGGGCGGCCGGGAAACATCTTCGCAAACTCAGGCAGCCGGCGATGTGCATAGTTTGTGCCGACGAGATCGAGATCGCCTTCCATTAGCAACTTGTTGTCGCGGCTCACGCCGTTGCACGCCGCCGTGATCGGGCGCGTGCGATCGAGATTGCGAACGATGCCGACCAGTTCGCGGCTGATGGTTCCGCCCAATGGACTGTTGTTCCACTGCTCCACCACTTCATTGCCGATGCTCCAGATGAAGACGCTGGGATGATTGCGATCGCGCAACACCATGTCTTCGAGATCGGGCTGGTGCCACTCATCCCAATCGAGGTGGTAATCGTATTTCGTCTTCTCGATCTTCCACACGTCAAACGCCTCATCCATGACGATGAAGCCGAGGCGGTCGGCGAGTTCGAGCAGTTCCGGCGCGGGCGGATTGTGCGAAGTGCGCAGACCGTTCACGCCCATGCCTTTCAAAATTTCCAACTGCCGCTCGATCGCGCGTGTGTTCACAGCCGCGCCGAGCGAGCCGAGGTCGTGATGATTGCAGGCGCCGCGAATCTTCACCGGCTTGCCATTGAGAAAGAACCCCTTCTCAACGTCGAAACGAAAGGTGCGGATGCCGAGTGGAGTCTCGTAACGATCGACGATTCTGCCGCCCTGTTCGAGTTGCGAGATTACTTTGTAGAGGTACGGACGATCGTCTGACCAGAGCAGCGGCGCGGAAACTTTCAACGTTTGGCTCGCTTCTGCGTGCGAATCTTTGGCGGCAACATTTCTTTCGCTCGCACGTGCGACTTCGCGGCCGTTCGCATCCTGGATGATCGTGGTGAGGTTGATCGGAGCCGAACTGTTCGAACCGTTGCTTACTTTCGTTTTGATTTCGACAGTCGCGGATTGTTCGTTGACTTCCGGCGTCGTGACATACGTGCCCCAGTGTTCGATGTGGACCGGATCGAGCGTCGTCAACCACACGTTGCGATAGATACCAGAACCCGAATACCAGCGTGAATTCGGTTGTTGTGAATTGTCGACTTTGACCGCAATCACATTTCGTTGCGCGCCATAATTTAGATACGGCGTCAGTTCATATTCGAAAGTGCTATAGCCGTACGGGCGCTTACCGAGATAGTGACCATTGAGCCAAACCTCGCTGTTGCGATAGACGCCATCAAACTCGATGAAGATCACCTTTCCTTTGGCAGTGGTGGGAACGGTGAACGTCTTGCGATACCAGCCGAGGCCGCCGGGTAACGCACCGCCGCCGGCGCCGGCTGGATTGTTCTCGTCGAATTGGCCTTCGATACTCCAGTCGTGCGGCAGGTCCAATCGTCGCCATTGCGAATCGTCGAAAGTCGCCTCGTGCGCACCGGCGACATCGCCAAGATGAAAGCGCCAGTCTTGGTTGAAGGAGACTGTTTTTCCAGGACGCGAATTCGCAAAGCAGATTGGCGCCGCAAACACGAGCACGCACAACGAGACAAACACGGCGTTTTGGTTTAGCCTCAGCACGCGCATCTTTTATCAGGCGCGAATTCAGAAATCAAATTGAAACTCTTTGGAGACGTTCAACCTTGAGCACAAAACTCCAATGGTGGCTTGGTCCGATATTGCTTCTCCTGCCTCTCGTGACCGTGACCAGTCAGACGAATCATCTCCGCACCGGCAAACTCGTGCTGCCGATTGATACCGTTTGGCAGTTTCGCGAAGCCGGAAAAACGGATTGGTACAAGGCGACCGTGCCTGGCTGCGTACACACGGATCTGCTCGCGAACAAACTGATCGACGATCCGTTTTATCGCGACAACGAGAAGAAGCAGCAGTGGATCGACAAGAAAGATTGGGAATACCAGACGACCTTCGACGTCACCGCCGCGACGCTCGCGCACGAGAACGTCGAACTCGTCTTCGAAGGTCTCGACACCTACGCGCAGGTCTATCTCAACGAGCAACTGGTGCTGAACGCCGATAACATGTTTCGCACCTGGCGCGTGAACGCGAAACCGGCGCTGAAGACCGGCGCGAACACGTTGCGTATTCTGTTTCGCTCGCCAATCAACGAGATCCTGCCGGTGATGGCGAAGCTCGATTACAAGCTTCCGGCGTCAAACGATCAGGGCGAGAAGACGTCGCCGTTTACGCGCAAGGCTCCTTATCAATATGGCTGGGATTGGGGTCCGCGGTTTGTCACCAGCGGCATTTGGCGGCCCGTGTCGCTACACGCGTGGGACCACGCACGTATCGACAGTCTGCAAATCGTTGTGAAGAAGATCTCGTCTGACGCGGCTGAAGTAACCGCGAACGTCGAGGTCGAAGCCACTGCGGCGAGTGCGGCAACGATCGTTCTCGAAAACCTCCGCGACAAAACGATTGTCGGCAAACAACAAATCAACCTAAAAACGGGAACGAACCACGTCTCGTTTGATTTCACGATCGCCAACCCCGCTTTGTGGTGGCCCAACGGACTCGGCGCCCAACCACTCTACAGCTTCCGCGCGCGTGCACTCGTAAACGGCCGCATCACAGACGAAAGACTCACACGCACCGGTTTGCGCACGCTCGAACTACGACAGCAGCGCGACGAAGCCGGACAGAGTTTTACGTTCGTCATCAACGGCATTCCCGTGTTTGCGAAAGGCGGCAACTGGATTCCGGCCGACAGTTTTCCCACGCGCATCACTGCAGATAAATATCGGTTCCTGATCAAGTCGGTGCACGACAGCAACCTGAACATGTTGCGCGTGTGGGGCGGCGGCATTTACGAAGCCGACGAGTTTTACGAACTCTGCGACGAGATGGGCATCATGGTCTGGCAGGATTTCATGTTCGCTTGCAGCATGTATCCAGGCAGGCAGGAATTCCTCGACAACGTTCGCGCCGAAGCAATCGATAACGTGAAGCGATTACGAAACCATCCGAGCATCGTGCTTTGGGCCGGCAACAACGAGATCGAAACTGCATGGATGAACTGGGGCTGGCGGCAGACGCTGCCGGCTTCGTTATGGGACGATTACAAGAAGATCTTTCTCGGCGTATTGCCGGAAGTCTGTAACGAGTTTGATCCGTCGCGGCCTTATTGGCCCAGCTCGCCGCACGGTGGACTCGCAGACGATCCCGATTCGCTGCGCAGTGGCGACATGCACTTCTGGCGCGTTTGGCACGCGGCCGAGCCGTTCACCGATTACGAGAAGCAAACGCCGCGCTTCATGAGCGAATACGGGTTTCAATCGTTTCCCAACATCGAAACCGTCAAGACCTACACGCTGCCTTCCGAAAGAGACATCGAGTCGCCAATCATGCTCGCGCATCAGCGGCATCCGCGCGGCAATCAGCTCGTGCGTGAGTACATGTTGCGCGAGTACGCGCTGCCCAAGGATTTTGAGTCGTTCTTGTACGTGAGCCAGGTGTTGCAAGCGGAAGGCATACGCATCGGCGCCGAGCATCTGCGACGCATCATGCCGCACAACATGGGCTCGCTTTACTGGCAGATCGACGACTGCTGGCCCGTCGCTTCGTGGTCCAGCATCGACTATTTCGGCCGCTGGAAAGCATTGCAGTACTACGCGCGCCGGTTTTACAACGACCTGCTGATCAGTCCGACTGTAGACAAGGGGTATCTAAAACTGTTCGTGGTCTCAGACCGGACAAAACCGGTCACGGCGAAGATCAAGATGACGTTGATGGATTTGGACGGCAACGTGCTGAAGAACTACGTCCAGGATGCGACTATCGCGCCACTGACGAGCCGCTCGTATTTCGATGTGCGCGTCGAAGATTTACTGCACGCTCTCGACCCGAAATACAGCGTCGTCTACTGTGAGTTGATCGTGGACGGAAAAGTCGTTTCCGATCACGATTACTTCTTCGCGCCTTTTAAAGAGCTACTCTTCACGAAGCCGGGGATCACTTCCGAAGTAACGCCGATTCGCGGCGGTTTCAGCGTGAAGCTCTCGAGTGACAAGTTTGCGAAAGCCGTCTATCTCGCCGTCGCGGAACGTGACGGTTTCTTTTCCGACAACTACTTCAACCTCGCCCCGGGCCGGCAGGTGACCGTCCAATTTCACTCGCGCACGCCGCTGACGCTGAAAGAATTTCAGGAACGACTACGAATCCGGTCCGTGTTTGACGCCTTTAACTAGATCGTTGAACGTTACCGCACAAGACTCTGCGTTGTGATCCGCCATTTCACCTTGCCGTCTTGAGGATCGTCACGCAAAACAAAACTACCCGCGCGCGGCACGAGTGAAAGCGTCTGTACGTCGCTGCCGGGACGCGTGAAGAGTCCTATTACGGGCGCGGCATCCGTGCTGAAAACCCGAAGCTCAACGTTGTCCCAATCCATCGCGCTCGTGCTTTGCGCGACCTTGAGGTGCGGTAAGACCGTGTGGTTCTTGACCAGCAAGACGACTGGAATCTGACCCGCCGCAATATCGTGCCAACGCGCGCCGTCGTAAACGCGCCCGCTCTGATAATCGATCCACGTACCCGGCGGCAGATAAACCTTGCGTTGCGCGCCACTCTCAAACATCGGCGCGACGAGCAGATCCGATCCAAACATGTACTCGTCATCGATGTTCCACGATCCCGGATCGTTCGGATATTCAAAAAACAACGGCCTGATCATCGGAAAACCACGCGCGGATGAGTCTTTCGCTTGCGCGTAGATGTAAGGCATCAACGAATAGCGCAAACCCAACGCACGTTGAAAGTCTTCGTTCAGCGCAGTGTCGTATTCCCACGGCTCGCGCGGCGGCGCACCATGCGCGCGCGTGTGTGAAGTCAGCACGCCCCACGCCATCCAGCGCCGATAAAGATCGCGTGGCGCGCGTTGCACGAAGCCACCGACATCGTGGCTCCAGTAAGTAAAGCCCGATAGACCAAACGAGAGACCACCACGGAGTTCAGCAGCCATCGCCGAATCGGTGTTCTCTGCGTCACCACCCCAATGCAACGGGTAACGCTGGCTTCCGGCCCACGCGCTGCGCGCCCAAATGATGTTGTCGCCCGTGACTTCCTTCGTGACTTCCGCGACAGCCTGGTTGTAACGCAGCGGATATAAGTTGTGCTCGTACCAGCCACTCAGGCCCGAGTGATACTGTCCGGTCAGCGGCGCTCCTTCACCGAAATCAACCTTGATCGCGCCGACGCCGAGCTTCAACAGGTCTCGCAACTTGCCTTGATACCACTGCACCGCCGCGGGATTACTCAGGTCGAGCGTCGCGTCTTCAAACGGCAGTTGACCGCCTTCGTTTTTTACCGCGTAGCCTTTGGCGACCATCTCTTTCCAGAGATCGTTCTTGCTGCTGAAGTAGGGGTACTGCCAAAGGCCGATGTGAAAACCCTGCTGCTTCAGATCGGCAATCATCTTCGCCGGATCGTGGAAGCGCGAAGTCGAGAAGCGGTAATCGTTGCGCCAGTCAGTCTCAAACCAGCCGGTATCGAGATGGATCACATCAGCGGGAATGTTGTGTGCGCGCAGTTGTTGGGCCACGTCGCGCACCTGGTCTTCCGAGTTGTAAGTGATGCGGCTCATCCAGAAACCGAAGGACCAGAGCGGTGGCACGGGACTGCGACCCGTCAACGCCGTGTACTCGGAAAGAATATCTTTCGGCTCGCCGAGAAAGATGAAGAGATCGAGGTTCTCGTCGCCCGAATAGATCACGTTGTGCGCGTCGTAGCTTTTGCCGAAATCGAAAGTCAACGGCGCGCTCGTATGCACAAACATTCCATAACCGTTGCTGCTCAGAAAGAACGGTATCGGCTTGTACATGTACTCGTTTTGCGCGCCCATGCCGTCGCGCGTCGAAACGAGCACGCGCTGTCCGCGTTTGTTGAAACGCGTGAACGATTCACCACAGCCGAAGATCTTCTCGTCGTGCTGCAATTCGAAAGTCGCGGCAATGCGGCGTGAAAGATCGCTCGCGCGACGCACAAACGAAAAGGGAATCGGCGTTATGAAGGTTGCTGGATCGCCGATGCTCTGAGTGCGCGTGAGCAGATGGCCGTGTTCATCGTAGATCTCGACGTGCCACGGCTGCTTGATGATGCGCACGCGTCCGTGTGCGCCGGTGTAGACGATCTCGCGCTCGTTGGCAGAGACGCGCCACGACGTGTCTTTCGGCACAGGTCCCGCCAACATCAGCGATTGCCCATCATTCAGCGGCACGGCTCTCGTTGAAAGGCGCAAACGGATCGTGCGCGGACTGACGAACGTGATTGCAAACGGCAGCGACGGATCCTGATCGTACTCGGTGCCGGGAAACTCAGTCTCGCGGCCGCGCGTGAAGCCCACGTCGATTTTGTTGAATGAGAGTGTGGTGTTGCGCAGATAACGGTCCCACTGCAACGTGCCTTGACCGGTCGCCGAATCAAATGAGGACACGCGGCTGCCGATGAAGTAGACGTTCTCCAGCCTCTGAAAGTCCTGGCTGACATCCGGCGGGTCGCCCAGCACCTGCGCGTGCGTAAGTGTGGGAAACACGAGCAGCAGCGACAACACGAAGGTTCGCGCCACTGACTCGGGCCGAGGGTGTTCGTGACGAAAAAATGTATTTCTCGTCCACATCGTGGCTCTGTTGTGGTGAAAGATAGCCGACAAAGCGCATAGCTTCCAACCCAGCACTGGAAAGCCGTGGGACTCTTCGAAACTTTTGGGGGGAATATTTATGAACTATTGCAGATCTGTCCGCCGCTCTCTCACATTATCATTCGCTATTATTTTATGTCTCAGTGCCGCTGTTAGAAGCGCGACGGCCGCTCCGGCAGCTCCATCGCTGGTATCTCCGGCGGACGGCGCGGTCATCGGCGAGCCGTCCCCGATCTCCTGGACGGCGGTCACCGATCCGAGCGGGATCGTCGCTTATAACTGGCAGGTTAGTTCGTCTTCTGCCTTCACGTCCGTACTGATTCAGTCTTCGACCAACGGCGCAACGCAGGATACGGTAAGCGGTCTTGCCGACGGCACTTATTTCTGGCGCGTGCAGGCCGTCAACGGCCAGTTCGTCCAAGGTGCGTGGTCGCAACCAGGCAGCTTCACGATCAGCGGCGCCGGCGGGGCGCCGAGCCTCGGACCGCCGCAGGGGTACTCTACTTTCCACCCGTTTGAAGTGATGACTTTCAACTGGAGCGCGGTCCCGAACGCGGCGTCCTACGTCCTTCAGTATTCGACTGATTCGACTTTTCCAGTGTCCACGCGCGGGCAGTTCGACAATATTCCCGATACCACTTTCTCGTTCGCCGTTGCGGATCCGGAAGGGAATTACTTTGCGCGAGTCT
>DASXXL010000227.1:0-2841 GCA_036503085.1 Pyrinomonadaceae bacterium
CGATAGTCATCCTGTTCGGAGAAACCCGTCAGATAGTTGAACAGCTCAGTTGCGTCTCTGCCGATCGATTCATCGACAGTAAACATGCCGAGATCGGTGTACGTGCACGACGTGGTCGGGTTGTAATTACCGGAAGCCACGTGCACGTAACGCCGTAGTGTTTCGCCTTCGCGTCTGACTACGAGCGTCAGCTTGCCGTGTGTTTTGAGACCGAGAATTCCGTAGACAACGTGCACGCCGGCTTGATCGAGCTTGCGGGCCCATTCGATGTTGTGCTCTTCGTCAAAACGCGCTTTCAACTCGATCAGCGCGGTCACTTGCTTGCCCTGTTCGCTCGCACGAATCAGCGCCGGCGGAATCGGCGAATCAGGACCGGTGCGGTAGAGACAGATCTTGATCGCGACAACGTCTTCATCATCGACCGCCTGATTTATGAACTCCGTGACGCACTCGTACGAGTCGTACGGATGATGCAGCAGTCGATCGCGCTCTTTGATCGCGTCGAAGATGCACTTGTGCTCCTTGAACCACGCCGGAACGTGCGGCTTGAACGGCGCGTCTTTCAAGTCAGGACGATCGAGATCATAGAGCGACATCAAGTCCTGAATGTTGAGTGGGCCATCGAATTTATAAACGTCGTCCTGATCGAGACCGAGTGATGAAGTGAGATACTCGATCATCTCATCGGGCATATCGGCCGACACTTCGAGCCGCACGGGCGTGCCGAAGCGACGCCGTCGCAGTTCCTCCTGAATCACACTCAACAGATCCTGCGCTTCTTCTTCGCGAATCTCGATGTCAGCATCGCGCGTGACGCGAAAGCGATAACACGGGCCCGGCTCCATTTCCGGAAAGAGCGCGCGAATGTTGGCTTCGATGATCTCTTCGATTAACACGAAGCGCGTGTGCGAGCCACCGACAGGAACGAGTCGCGGCAGGATCGACGGCACCTTGATCCGCACAAACTGACGATCGATCAGCTTTCGCGAACTGATCAGTTTCATGTTCTTCGGCGGATTGACCATCAGGCCAAGATTGAGACTGAGCGGCGAGATATAGGGAAACGGGTGACTCGGATCGACCGCCAACGGCGTCAGCACCGGAAACACCTTCTCCATGAAGTAATGTTCGAGTCGTTCCTTCTCGTGGCGCGAAAGGGAGTCGTAGCTGACGACGGATATTCCGGTTTCCGCGAGGGCCGGCAGAACGCTCTCGCTCAGGCATCTTGCCTGTTCCCCGATGAGCGCCAACACGCGTTCGCGTGATTGCGCCAGTTGTTGCGCCGGTGTGAGCCCGTCAGGCGAGACCTCGACCTGGTGCTCCATCTCCTCCTTCAGCCCGGACACACGAATCATGAAAAATTCGTCGAGGTTGGACGAGAAGATCGAGAGGAATTTCAGCCTTTCGAGCAGCGGATTGCTCTCGTCGAGCGCCTCCCCCAGCACGCGGCCGTGAAATTCCAGCAGGCTGAGCTCACGATTAAAGAAGAGTTCTGATCGCGATTGGCGTGGGAGCTCAATCGATTTTGGATATTCCTGAACTGTAGTTTCTCTCTTAAAGACTGTTGACATAGTTTATTGCCCACGGGCTTCGGCAAGCTTTATACCAAGCGATATTTACGAGGGGCGCGGGGCCGTATTAGTTGCTCTTTTTCGAAGTTAACCGTTTTGTTACGAAATGGACTCGGGTGCTCCTGTATGGAATTCGTGCTCGGTTGGAGGCGGAGCTTTTGCAACGCGGAGGCGGGTCGAGGCGTTAAGCCATTGCGCATTTTCGATCGTCGCAGGCGCAACCCTCGGCGACGCGCGCAGCATCACTACCGGGACGAATCCTTGGTCGTGTATTTGGTGGAAAAATTTACCAATTAAACGTCTGTTTCAGATCGGGTGTTTGTTTGACACCCAAAAAAATCGTGTGGTAACCTCCAGTGCGAGTTTGGCTCCCGAAGGGTAGACCAGCAGTTCCAAATCATAGAGGAGTCAAAACATACCCGCGATAAGACGTGAATTTCCGATGTGACTTTCCTCAAAGTTAGTCGCAGAAGGATTCGCATCACCTTTGAAGGAGTAGGACGATTGATGTCAACGAGCTTCCCTCGTTTGATGGCCCGTGTGGCTTTTCTTACGGCGCTCGTCGCTACCGCGGCAAGCAGTTACGCACAGATTCCCGCAGCTTCATCTGCCCGTTCCATCCCGACTGAAGTCGAACAATCGGAAGCACGCATCGCGCAGATCATCGCGCGCTCGGAAGACCACTTCCGCAAAGGCAAGCTGAACCTCGACGACCACAAACGCGAGCAGGCTCGCGAAGAGTTTGACAAGGCTGTCGACTCGATTCTCGAGTCGGGTTACGACGTGCGGGCGAGTCAGAAGTTGCAGACTTATTATCTCGAGCTGGTCGAGCGCATCTATCGCGAAGAAGTACCGCAGCAGCAGCCAGTGAACACCTCGCTGGTAGCGCAGAACACGCAAACGCAGGAACCGGCGACCCAACAAAAGCCGACACCGCCGCAGATTGGTTTTCGCGATCAGAAGTTCGAGCCGTCGCCGCTTGATGAGCTCAGCAAGTTGGTGCTGACGGACAGCGAAAAAGAAGTTTCGAATGAAGCTCTGCTCGCACTCGAACAAGCGCAGAAGAACGTTAACGTCAACTTCTCGCTCAATCCTCTTATTCAGCAGTACATCAACTATTACCAGGGACCGCGCGGCCGCGCAACGATGGAAAATGGTCTGCGTCGCTCGGGTCAGTACATGAAGCTCGCGCGCAAGATTTTTGCTGAAGAAGGTGTGCCGCTGGACGTGACCTGGTTGGGCCAGGTTGAGAGCGCGTGGAAACCGAAAG
>DASXXL010000228.1:0-3679 GCA_036503085.1 Pyrinomonadaceae bacterium
CCGTTTTATCCCTTTTGCCCCAGCCGCCGCCACCGGGCGTCTCTACGCGAATGCGATCTCCGGCTTTCAGTTGGTGAGAACTCTTCCCCGCGATCTTTCGACCATTGATCTCGTTCTTCCCAACCGCACCATCAGCGCCACCACACAAACCGTACGGCCCACGCTTGCGCCGATCCGCGAGCAGCGACCTGCGCGCAGGCACGAGCGTCTCGATCTCGCGTACCACACCGTCACCACCCCGCTGCTTCCCTTTGCCACCCGAACCACGCCGCAACCGGTACTCACGAACGCGCAACGGATACGCATACTCGAGCGCCTCGGCCGGCGTGTTCAGACTGTTCGTCATGTGCGTGTGCACGCCGCTCATGCCGTCGAGCGAGGGCCGCGCGCCCATGCCGCCGGCGACAGTCTCGTAATACGAAAACTCCTGACCGGTGCGCGTGTCGATCCCGCCGATCGTCAGGTTGTTCATCGTGCCCTGGCTTGCTGCCGGGATTCGCTCCGGCAGTGCCTGGGCCAACGCTTTGAACAACACATCGACGATGCGTTGCGACGTTTCCACATTTCCTCCCGCAACAGACGCCGGCGGATTCGCGTTGACGACGGTGCCTGCGGGCGCGATCACTTCGATCGGTTCCATCAATCCCGCGCTCGCGGGAACTTCACCACCCACGAGGCAACGGAAAACGTAAGACACCGCCGAGACGGTGATCGCTTCGACCGCATTGATCGCACCCGTGACCTGCGGCGCACTGCCGTTGAAATCAACGACCGCGCGCTCGCCGCGAATAGTAATGCGGACGGCGATGCGCACGGACCGATCGTCGATGCCATCGTCATCGAGAAAGTCGTCCGCTTCGTAAGCGCCGTCGGGGATCGAGGCGATCGTGTGGCGCATGAGTCGCGCGGAATAGTCAATTAACTGATCGGCGTAAACGGTCGTTTCCTTTTCACCACGGCGCTCGATGATTTCGAGCAAGCGTGCAGCGCCGGTTTTCAGCGAACCGATCTGCGCGTCGAAATCGCCCCGGCGCTCGACGTTGCCGCGCACGTTCGCGAGCAGCAGACGCATCGTGTCGTGGTCCAACGCGCCTTTGCGCACGAGCCGAATCGGCGGAATGCGAATGCCTTCGCCGTAGATGTCCGTGGCGAGGCCCATCGATCCGGGCGTCGCGCCGCCGATGTCCGCGTGATGAGCGCGGTTCGCGACGTAGAACAGAATGCGCGAGCCTTTGACGACCGGCATCACGAGTGTGACGTCAGGCAGGTGCGTGCCACCAGCAAACGGATCGTTCACCGCGACTACGTCGCCGGGCGCGAACTTAATCTCATTCAACGCCGCCGCGACGGCCATCGGCATCGAGCCGAGATGCACCGGCATGTGATCACCCTGCGCGATCACGCGGCCGGCGGCGTCGAACACGGCGCACGAATAGTCGCGCCGCTCTTTGATGTTTGGTGAAAACGCGGTGCGGCGCAGCGCGACGCCCATCTCTTCAGCCACGGAGGTGAAGAGCGCGCGATAAATCTCGAGCGTCGTCGGATCAAATCTGGCTTTCATATCTCGATCAGAATGTTTCCCCACTGGTCCACTCGCGCCCGCGCGTCGGCGGGTACGAGCGTCGTCGCTGAATATTCCGTCACGATGCACGGCGTTTTCAGTTTTGCTCCACCGCACAATTCGTCTCGCCGGTAAACGGCAACGTTTAGTTTTCGCCCGTCGAAATAAGCCGTTACTTTCTCGTGCGGTTTAGCAACACCACGCGCGAACGCAATGCGTGTAACGGGTAACTTCGGCGTCAATCCAAAGGACCGCACGCGTGCGCTGACAATCTCAACCTCGCTTTGTTCCTGCGCGTAACCATAACGCTCGCGATGCGCGCGATGAAAACTCGCTGCGATGTCGCCGGTCGTTTCCCGCACCTCCAATTCAAACGACTGTCCGCGATAGCGCATGGCAAGCAATCGTTCGTGTCGCTGTTGCGCGCGCGCGAAACCCTCGCTGCGCAACACCGTTGTCGCCTCGCGCTCCATCTCAACGAAGATCTTTTTCAACTGCGCGATCTGCTTCGGCTCGTGGCGCAGCATAACCGTGCGACTCTGGTCTTTGATCACGTCCGCGACCATCACGCCAACTGCCGAGAGTGCGCCCGGCGCTTGCGGCGCGATCACCAGCGGGATGCGCAACGCACGCGCGAGCTCGACCGCGTGCAAACCGCCCGCGCCGCCAAACGGCAACAACGAAAACTGTCGCGGATCGTGACCACGTTCGACTGAGATGTGTCGCAACGCGCGCTCCATGTTTGTGTTCGCGACCGACAAAACTCCCTCGGCTGCAGTCACAACGCTGCAACGCTTGCCCGACGCTTTGCTGATCTCGCTGGCCAACAGTTTCATTGCTTCGTGCGCGCGTGCCGCATCGAGCTTGAACTCGCCTCCGAGCAGGCCACCGCCCCCGAAGTGGCCCAACACGACGTGTGCGTCAGTGACTGTCGGCAGTAGCGATCGACCGTAACACGCCGGACCGGGATCGGCGCCCGCTGATTCTGGTCCAACACGCAACGAGCCGCCTTCATCAATGCGCGCAATCGAGCCGCCGCCTGCGCCGACGGTGTGAATGTCCATTACGGAAACGGCGACCGGAAGTCCCGCGACGGTCGCTTCGTTCGTGGTGCGGATCGCGCCGTTGTCGCAGAGTGCGACGTCGGTTGAAGTGCCGCCCATGTCAAAGGTGATGATGTTTTGTAGTTTTGCGGCTTGGGCTGCGCGAAGTGCGCCGACAACGCCGCCTGATGGGCCGGAGAGAATCGTGCGCACCGGTTCAACCGCGGCCATCTCCGCGGAGATGCTGCCGCCTGACGATTGCATCACGCGCAAGTCGAATCCGCTGTTCAGTCGTTTGAGGTAGCAGCCCATTAGCGGTTGAAGATAGGCGTTGATGACGACGGTCGAGGTGCGTTCGTACTCGCGATACTCGGGAAGGATCTGGCTCGAGATGGAGATCGGTACGCCAAGCGCCCCAATCTGCTCGGCGACTTGCTCCTCGTGTTGTGAGTGCAGAAAAGAAAAGAGGAGTGAAACGGCCACAGACTCAACCCCCGCGCGTTTTAGCTTCTCGATCAACGGCGCGAGTTCGCTTGTGTCGAGTGGTTGCAATACCTCGCCTGACGCGACTACCCGTTCCGTCACGCCGAAGCGAAGATCGTCCGCAACTAACGGCGCTGGCCGAACCGCCTTGAGGTTGTAGAGCTCGGGACGTGCCTGGCGGCCGATCACGAGTACGTCTTCGAACCCTTTCGTAGTGATCAGCGCAGTCTTTGCACCGCGCCGTTGCAGCAACGCGTTGGTGCCGACAGTGGTGCCGTGAACGACCTCGGCCGCAGATAGTTGAACACGGATTTCAGAACAGATCTTTTCGAGTCCCTGCAGAATTGCGAGTGAGGGATCAGAGGGTGTCGATGGGAGTTTGAAAAGTCGAATGTGGCCGTCTTGCTCGAAGACGAAGTCAGTGAAGGTTCCGCCGGTATCGACGCCGATACGGATGGATTTAACCACCAATGTCCACCCAGCAGCCGCTTTCGTTCGACTCACGCAGCGCATCGAGCACAACCTGAACCCGATAGCCATCCTCGAAGCTCGCCGCGTCTTCAACCGTCTTCCTGCCTGTCCGCAACGCCTC
>DASXXL010000229.1:0-5606 GCA_036503085.1 Pyrinomonadaceae bacterium
AGGATTACACGGATTAACAGGAGAGAAGAGTGAGTGATGTGATTGGTATAGTCGGCGCGGGCACGATGGGCAATGGAATTGCGCAGGTCGCGGCCCGCGCCGGTTACGACGTGATCCTGCACGACGTGCAGGAGGAGTTTATTCAACGCGGCTTTGCGGCGATTGAGAAGAGCCTTCAGCGTGACGTTGATAAGGAGCGGATCTCCGCGGACCAAAAAAAAGAGATTGTTGGGCGGATTCGCAGTACGACCGATCTGGGCTCGTTCAGTGAAGCGTCATTTGTGATCGAAGCTGTCGTTGAAGACCTCGCAGTGAAAACGCAGGTGTTCAAGTTGTTAGACCAGATCACGCTGCCCGACGCGATTCTCGCTTCCAACACCTCGTCGATCTCGATCACAAAACTCGCTGCCGCGACGAGTCGTCCCGACAAAGTTATCGGCATGCACTTCATGAATCCAGTGCCGGTAATGAAGCTCGTCGAAGTGATTCGCGGCATCGCCACCTCCGACGAGACTTACGAACGCGTCCGCACGCTCGCGGAAAAGATGGACAAAATCGCGCTCGACTGTCAGGATTCGCCCGGTTTCGTCTCGAACCGCGTGTTGATGCCGATGATCAACGAGGCGATTTTCACTTTGTACGAAGGAGTAGCGACGCGCGAGAGCATCGACGGCATCATGAAACTGGGCATGAATCATCCGATGGGACCACTGACACTCGCGGATTTCATCGGTCTGGATGTATGCCTGGCCATCATGAATGTGTTATACGAGGGGCTCGGCGATCCAAAATATCGTCCCTGCCCGCTGCTCAAACGCTATGTCGACGCCGGCTGGCTGGGTAGGAAAAGCGGCCGGGGATTTTACGAGTATTAACCTGGGACCGCAGGCGTCTCGCCTGCATTGTTCGGCAGAAGCTCTGTTCGACGCATGCAGGCGAGACGCCTGCGGTCCCGAGTGAAGCAATTAGATGGCCCCTAACATCTCTCACTATTGTCAAAAATGTCTGGCGGCAAACCCGCTGGGCCAGGAGTTCTGTTCGCGTTGCGGCACGCGCTTGATGATCATCGTCGAGCCGACGTCATCGCGTTTCGAAACGGGCACGGGCGCGGTTTCGACTGACGAACATCTGCTCGAACGTATTTCCGCCGCGGAGGCGAGGACCGCGCGTCTTGCCGAGCGTCTGGAGCGCAGTCTCGATCTGCTGCTGCGTTACGCACAGAACGCTTACTTCGATCGCTCGTTGACGCGCGCGCTGATCTCGTTGCTCGAAGAAGACGGGATCGTGCAGTCTGGTCGGCTCGAGCGTTTGTGGAGCGAACGCTGTGAGCGCGATGCGCTCGATCAGGAAGAGAGTGTTCATCGCGATGAGTTGCGGTTGCGCATTCTGGCCCACGCGCAAGCGATGGACCGGCCGGTTTTCGCGGAGCTTGTCAACGAGGGTTTTCTGCTGATCGAAGACAAGCAGGTGAAGGAAGGCATCGGCAAGCTGAAACGCGCCGCTGAGATGTCGGATGAGAACGCGGCGTTGAATCTGTTCATCGGCGAGCATTACTTCCGTCGCGGCAAGACGAAGCACGCGCGTACTTATCTGGCGCGCGCGCATGAAGCATTACCGGATGACGTGCGCGTGGCGTTGTTGCTGGGTTTGACGTGCGCTGACGATGGTGAAGTCGAGCAGGCGAAGGATCTTTTGAATAAGGCGATGCGCGAAGGCCGGTCCTCGTTTGCGGCGCATTACGGTCTCGGCTGGTTGTTCGTGAACGAGAAGAACTGGCGCAAGGCGCTCGGTGAGTTCAAGCGCGCGTTGACGGCGCGGCCTTCACCGGAAGCGCATTACGTGCTGGGGTGTTTGTATTACGAGTTGAATCGCGACGAGTTGGCGGTGAAGCATCTGCGCAAGGCGGTGCAGATGGATGAGAGTTATGCCGAGGCGTTTTATCTGTTGGCGCAGACCTACGAGCGCACCGGGCGCAAAGAGCTCGCTCGCGAGGCGTTGAAGCGCGTAGGCCCTCGCGCGACCGCCGCCCCGTTGTTTCAGACGACAAAAGCGGGAGTTCGCGGCCTAATCGCGGGCGCCGACAAGCGTCTGGCCGACATGCTGCGCGACGACGCGTTGCGCGCTCTCGAGGCCGAGACACCCCAATCACACTGATTCAGACCGGTTCCCCTGCGTTGACAGTCCAAAAAGCGCCGCTATAATGGCCCCTTTGTGTGCATAGCCCCCAAAACTGCTATTCGCGGCTGTGCGAACTGTGATGCGGATCGAGCTGGTAAACCTGGAACATGGGCGAGGTGATTTCTCGCACGTGTACCAGCCCGACGAACTGGGCTCTTTCGATGGTCGCGCAGGCTCTTTGGATGAACGCGTGACGCTGGTCGGGCCGGCGACGGTCAACGGAACGGTGCGGGTCGCCGGAACCGAGGTCTTTGTCAACGGACACATCAATACGCGCGCTGCCGTCGAGTGCGATCGCTGTCTGAAACAGGTTGAACTACCGGTCGACGCGGATTTCGAACTCGAATACGTCACCGGCCAGACTTACGCATCAACCGCCGCGGCCGAGCTGACCGAAAACGACCTGGCAGTTTCAGTCTTCGACGGCGAAACGATCGACGTTGACGAGATCGTGAAAGAACAAATCCTGCTGGCGGTGCCGACGCGCACACTTTGCCAGCCTGATTGCAAAGGAATCTGTCCCGAGTGCGGGATCGATAAAAACACCGGCGACTGCGATTGCGAAACAAAGGACGTTGATCCACGCTGGGCAGCGCTGAAGAACTTAACCAGTGGTAAGTCGTGAGTGGTAACTGTCAACAGCTACCATTGACCACTTACCATTAACAATTTAGCAGGAGTCATTATGCCAAATCCCAAACGGCGACATTCCAAAGCTCGTCGCGACAAACGCCGCGCGCACGACGCTTTGCGTGTGCCGCAAACCACCCTTTGTCCCAACTGCCGCGAGCCCCGTTTGCCCCATCGCGTCTGCCCGAAGTGCGGTTACTACAGAGGACGCCAGGTCGTGCAGGTAGAAGAGAGTTAAGCAAAGTCGTACGTGCGAATTCAGTCGCAGAATGAACCCGCGTTAACGGGCAAAGTCGTTCTCGACGCAATGGGAAGTGACCATGCGCCGCACGTAGAGATTGACGGAGCACTCGCCGCCGCCCGCGATCTTGGCGTCAAGGTCGTCCTCGTGGGCCGGGCCGACAAGGTCGAGCCGGAGTTGAGACGCTGCGGTTGGCGCGGAGACGGCGATCGCGGTATCGAGTTTGTCGAAGCCGCTGAAGTGATCGCGATGGACGATCCGGTCGCGACTTCAGTCAGGCGCAAGAAGAAAAGCTCTTTGAGAATCGGTACGAAGCTGGTGAGCGAAGGCCGCGGCGATGGTTTCGTTTCCGCCGGCAACACAGGCGCGGCGATGGCCACAGCGAAGATGGTGCTGGGCACGCTGCCGGGCGTCGATCGTCCCGCACTCGCGGCAATGATTCCGACGAAGGCAGCGAAACCGACGCTGCTGCTCGACGTCGGCGCGAACTCCGAGTGCAAGCCGCATCACCTGGCCCAGTTTGCAATCATGGGCGACGCTTACTCGCGTTCGGTGCTCGGCACGGATAGACCATCGGTCGGTTTGATGAGCATCGGCGAAGAAGAAGCGAAGGGAAACGAGCTGACGAAAGAAGCGTTTCCGCTGTTGCGCGAGCTGGATATCAACTTCGTCGGCAACGTCGAAGGCCGCGACGTTTTCTCCGGCATGGTCGACGTGATCGTGACCGATGGTTTCACCGGCAACGTGATGTTGAAGTTGTCGGAAGGTTTGACCGAGGCGATGCTCTCGATGTTAAAGCGCGAGCTGACGGCCACGGCGGTGACGAAAGCAGGCGCGGTGCTCGCGAAACCGGCTTTTCAAAGTATCAAGAAGCGTCTCGACTACACGGAATACGGCGGCGCTCCGTTGTTGGGCGTGAGGCGCATCGTCGTCATCGGTCACGGACGCTCGAATGCGCGCGCGATTCGCAACGCGATTCGCAGTGTGAAAGAGTTTTCCACAGCCCGGGCGGCGGAAAGAATTGAGAAGGGTATTGCCACTTCGAGTCAACTTGTGGCGTAATCTGAGGATTTCATGGTGAATCAACGCGCTGGAATTCTGGGCACGGGCCACTCGTACCCCGAAGGTATTCTGACCAATGCCGATCTCGCGGAGATCGTTGACACTTCGGACGAGTGGATCACGACGCGCACCGGAATCAAACAGCGTCGCAAAGCCGCGCCCGGTGAATACACGTCTCTGTTTGCTGTGCGCGCCGCGCGGCAGGCGATTGAACGCGCGCGCCTCGATCCCACCGATATCGATTTGCTTCTCTGCGCCACCGTCACTCCCGATCAAATACTTCCCTCGACAGGTTGCATCATCCAGGCCGAACTCGGCGCGAACAACGCCGCGGCCATGGACATCGTCGCCGCGTGCTCGGGATTTTTGTACGGCGTCTCGATGGCGAATTCGATGATCCAAACCGGACAGGTGCGCCATGCTGTTGTGGTCGGCGCGGAGATACTTACGCAGTACGTCGATTACACGGACAGACAGACGTGCGTGCTGTTCGGGGATGGCGCGGGCGCGGCAGTACTTGGACCAGCGGACAGCGGCCGCGGCATTCTCGCGAGTAAGATCAAGTCTGACGGCCGTTACGAAGAACAACTGTTTTCACCCGGCGGCGGTACGCGACGTAAACCAACGGCCGAAACACTCGCCGCCGGCGATCATTTCTTCAAGATGCGCGGCAACGAGTTGTTCAAAGTCGCGGTCCGTTCGATGGCGGAAATTTCGCGCGAAGTGCTCGAGATGGCGGGCAAGAAGAGTGACGAGATCGACCTCTTTATTCCGCATCAGGCGAATCAACGGATCACCGAAGCAGTCGCCGACAGGTTGAACGTCGACATGGAGAAGGTTTATTCAAACATCGCCGTACACGGCAACACGTCGTCGGCGTCGATTCCGATCGCGCTCGATGAATGCGTCGAAGCGGGACGTATCAAGGAAGGCGATCTGGTGTTGATGGCTTCGTTTGGCGGTGGCGTAACCTGGGGCGCGGTGCTGGTGCAATGGTGACGGCAATGATGTTTCCCGGCCAGGGTTCGCAGGCGCCGGGCATGGGAAAAGATCTTGCCGAGAAGTTTGCGGTTGCGCGAGAGGTGTTTGAAGAAGCTGACGAAGCGTTGGGCTTTGCGATTTCGCGGCTCTGTTTCGAAGGTCCGGCTGAAGAGTTGCAGTTGACCGAGAACACGCAGCCCGCGATTCTAACGACTTCCGTTGCTGCGTATCGCGTCGCGCGAGACAACGGATTGCCCGCGCCGGACTTTGTCGCGGGACACAGTTTGGGTGAATACTCTGCGCTTGTGGCAGCGAGTGTGCTGGAATTCGCCGATGCCGTGAAGACGGTGCGCGCGCGCGGGCAGTACATGCAGCAGGCGGTGCCCGTCGGCACCGGCGCGATGGCGGCAGTGATCGGCGGTGAGTTGAGCGCGATTGAGGATGCGTGTAGCCAAGCCAGTGGCGATCAGGTTTGCAGCGTTGCCAATTCGAATTCGCCGAAGCAGGTCGTGAT
>DASXXL010000230.1:0-2561 GCA_036503085.1 Pyrinomonadaceae bacterium
GATGCCCAAACGAAAGAGCCCACGACCACGCGCCACCCTGCTGACTCTGGCGCTGTTACTCCCGCCGCTCTTTCCTGCCTGCCCGAAAAACGAACCGCCGCCACATCCGCAAGCGCGCGTCTCAACTGCGCCCGCGACCGAGCGTCTCGCGCCGATTCCGGCGACGTTCAATGGCGAACGCGCCATGGACCACGTCAAGAAACAGATCGAGTTTGGTCCACGACCGCCCGGCAGTTCGCAGCTCGAAAAGACGCGCACCTATATCGTGGGCCAACTGAAGTCTTTCGGTTTGAACGTCTCGCTCGATCAGTTCACCGCGTCAACCCCACAAGGCGAGAAGAAAATGGTGAACATCGTCGCGGACGTTCCCGGCGAAACAAAAGACTTGATCCTGATCACGAGCCACTACGACACGAAGTTTTTCAAAGACATGACGTTCGTCGGCGCGAACGATCCGGCGGCTTCTGTCGGCACGCTGCTCGAGATCGGCCGCGTGCTCGGCACGCAAAGAGACAAACCAAAAGTCACTTACCGCCTGGTGTTCTTCGACGGCGAAGAAGCGTTCTGCGAAAACTGGGACGATTGCAGTAAACCCGATGCGCCCGATAACACTTACGGCAGCCGTCACTACGTGACTACCCTGAAAGCAAAGAACGAGCTCAGCAGCACTGGCGCGATGATCCTGCTCGACATGATGGGCTACAAAAATCTCGAGCTCGGACGCGATACGATGAGCACGAAATGGCTGCAGGACATCGTTTGGGAAACTGGCTACGACCTAAATCACGGTGACATTTTTGTCGAGCGCGAAGAAGGTGTGGGCGGCGACGATCACGAAGCATTCATCAAGGCCGACATTCCCGCAGTCGATCTGATTCAACTCACGAGTTATCCTTATTGGCACAAAGCTGACGACACTATCGACAAGATCTCGGCGCAGAGCATGCAGACTGTCGGCGAAACCGTGCTCGCGAGTTTGCCCAAGATTGCCGCCCGGATCGCGTCGCAAAAGACGAAGGGGTAGCAATGCTTACATCACCCGAGATGCTCGTTCCGGTAGACTTTTCACCGTGTTCGGTGAACGCCTTGAGAATCGCGATTGGCATGGCCGCGCCGGAAGGCGACGTAACGCTGTTGCACGTTATCGATCAGCAGTTCATCGACGATGCGGTGGCCGCGGGGCTGGGTTCGAGTGAAGACATCAGAACCAGACTGAAAGAACAAGCGGAAGCGAGCTTCAGCTCGATGCTCGAAGGAATCGACACCGGTCAGGTCGACATCGAGAAGATGACGGTGGTCGGTTTGCCCTTCGTCGAGATTCTCAAGATCGCGCGCGATCTGGATCTGCCGATGATCGTCATGGGCGTGCGCGGACGTTCGCTGCCGCCCGAAGAAATTTTGTTTGGTTCAACTGCTGAGAAGGTTCTGCGCGGCTCGCGAGTGCCCGTGCTCTGCGTGCCCTACTAAACCAGATGAAACGAATCGCTGTCATTCCCGGTGACGGAATCGGTCCGGAAGTCATTCGCCAAGCCGTTCGCGTGCTGAAACATCTCGGCGAGACGAGAGACCTGCAACTCAAGTTCGTCGACTTCGATTGGGGCGCAGACAAGTTTCTTAAAGAAGGCGTAACGCTTCCCGACGGCGCGCTCGACATGTTGTCGACTGACTTCGACGCGATCCTCGCTGGCGCGTTCGGCGATCCGCGTGTGCCTTCGAATAAACACGCCGAAGACATCCTGCTCGGCATGCGTCGCGGTCTCGATCTTTACATCAACCTGCGGCCGGTGCGTTTGTTGGACCAACGACTCACGCCACTTGCGAATCGCAGCACGTCGGACATCGACTTCGTCGTCTTTCGTGAAAATACAGAAGGCGCGTACTGCGGCGCGGGCGGTTTTCTGAAACAGGGAACCGCTGATGAAGTCGCGTTGCAAGACGAGGTCAACACGCGCCGCGGCGTCGAGCGCATCATCCTCGCGGCGTTTGAATACGCGCGCGCAAAAGGACGAAAGTGCGTGACGATGGCGGACAAGTCAAACGTGCAGCGCTTCGGTGGCGATCTGTGGCAGCGTGTCTTTAAAGAGATCGCCGCGACGTATCCCGACGTCCAGGCGAACCATCAGTACGTCGATGCGATGGCGATGTTCATGGTGCTCGATCCGACGCAGTATGACGTGATCGTCAGCAACAACTTGTTCGGCGACATTCTCACGGATCTCGGCGCGGCGATTCAGGGCGGGCTCGGGTTGGCTGCGTCAGGAAACATTCATCCCGGTCGCGTGTCGTTGTTTGAGCCGGTGCACGGCAGCGCGCCGCCGCTCGCGGGCAAGGGAATCGCGAATCCGATTGGGTCTATTCTGACCTCGGCGATGATGTTAGAATACCTGGGTTTCCATACTTTGAGTGATGAGATCGAAGAGGCTGTGCGTGGCGCAGTCTCTGCCAACGAGACTACCAGAGATCTCGGCGGCAAACTTTCTACAGAGCAAGCGGCCGCTGCGATTATCGCGCGGTTGGGGCAATAGGAGTTGAGCAGTTTGAAGTTCAGAGCGGCTTCGAAC
>DASXXL010000231.1:0-8825 GCA_036503085.1 Pyrinomonadaceae bacterium
AGCGAAATGTTGCTTTCACGTTCTTCGGCGATTTAACACGCAAGCCTCAACCGGTATTTGCCGGTGTTTCAATTTGGGTGGTCCATATCGAACTGTATCTCAACGTAAGCAACATCAGGTTCGGTGACTTCACGGCCATGGATGGGAACAGGGTCCTTCAGCGAGTGAATATGGATGACATGTTCAACCTGAGCACCGATGAGTTTGAGGAAGACGTTTCGCCGCTGCACTGCCGCGTCTATCAGACGTCGCTCGACCGCCGAGTTTACTCTGGCCTCGGACTCACCTTTGGCATGGGCTTCACCGAGCAGAGTGACATCACGCTGATCGGCGCGAAGGCTGTCTTTGTTTATTGAGACAAGGTTTATTGAGGCAAATGCCTTTGGCGCCTCGCATGGCTGATTCACTCGCCTCGATCCTTCTCCGCCGCAGTTATGCTGATGAAGCTCGGCGGCGGCTTCTTGCCTCGTAGTTTCAACCTGATCACCGTCAAAGCAGCAGCGATCAGAATTGCTGCCGCCAAACCGCCAAGCATCAGTTTTCCAAGGTCATTAAAATCGGTTGCTGTTTCCTGAAGCAGAGTTACTAACAGAGTCACTAGCAAGAGCATCCCACACAACCTTTCTCCGGTCCGTTCACTTGGGGCGACTCTGCTTAGACACCTCCAGGCAATCCTTTGTTCCGAGACGGATCGCCGATTGGAACTCGCCAGAATCAATCCAGGCCGAGGAGGCACCTGGGACGAGATCACGTTTCCACGGCCCACACCCGAGCGATCTTCAAGACCTTGAGGCGGCGATCCACGTCATGCCTTCATGCGCGACGGCGGCGGGAATCTCGTGATCGCCGTCAAACTCCCGAAACTTCACGTCATAACCATTCGCGATCAGACCCGCCGCTATGCGACGACCACAGCGATCGATCGGCAGAATGTGATCGTGCGTGCCATGTGAAATGAAAATTTGCGGCTTGCCGTGCGGAGTGCCGCCGATCAGGAAGCCCGGCGAGAACGCCGCGACGCGGCTAAACAGATCGCCGTTGACTAATCCGAGCGAAAGACCATACGACGCGCCGTCGGAAAAACCACCGATTGCGATTCGCGCCGGATCGATCGCGACGGTCTCGAAGACGCGTTCGAGCGCGTTGTTTAGATAAAGAACGTCCTCACCGAAACTGCCGCCGATAGCGTCCCACGTCGTGTCGCGCGAGTTTGGCGCCAACACGACAACGCCCGCTTCATCCGGCGTGTTGCCGAGATACCAGAACATATCGTCAGCGTTTTGTGTCGCGCCATGCAGCATCAACAGCAAGGGAAGAGAAGCGGAGCCTGCGCTCGCCGGGATTTGCAGAATCGCCTTGCGGTTCTGGTCCAGGTTGAGTGTGGTTTGTCCGGTCGCGGTCGTCTTTACATTGCTGTGCGGGCGCGCGGTGAATCTGCCGTCACTCGCGAAGCCCATGCGGGCGATGCGACTGCAAGCGCTGCTGATCGCAAGCGATGCGAGCGAAGTCCCGGCAAGATAACAGAACTCACGCCGACTGATGTTCGGATGACGATCCATGCGTTAAGCGGGCGGAATCTTACGAGTGCTCAGAATCAGCGTCAACATTATGGGCGCGTTTTCCTTCCTCACTTTTCTCGGCGATACTGTAAACAATCATGGACGATCTACTCGCGGCGCGTTCGCAGATGGCGATGTCGCTCGCCTTTCACATCATCTTCGCGGCGATTGGTATCGCGATGCCCGCGCTGATGGTGATTGCCGAGTGGAAATGGTTGCGCACGAAAGAGGACGTCTATCTGACGCTGGCCCAACGTTGGGCCAAGGGTACGGCGATACTCTTCGCGGTCGGCGCTGTTTCGGGAACGGTGCTTTCGTTTGAGCTAGGCTTGTTGTGGCCGGCGTTCATGGGCTATGCCGGCGCGATCATCGGCATGCCGTTCTCGCTCGAAGGCTTCGCGTTCTTCACTGAAGGCATTTTTCTCGGCATCTATCTTTACGGCTGGAAGCGCGTGCCGCCGCGCGCGCATCTGTTTGCGGGCGTGATGGTGGCGGTGAGCGGCACACTCTCCGGCATCTTCGTTGTGATCGCGAATGCGTGGATGAATGCGCCCACCGGATTTCGACTCGTCGACGGCAAGCCAGTCGATATCGATCCAATCGCGGGAATGCTGAACCCGGCTGCGTTTGGACAAACGTTGCATATGACGCTTGCTGCGTATGCAGCGACAGGCTTTGTCGTCGCGGGCATTCACGCATTCATGCTGCGGCGCGATCCGCACAATCATTTTCACAAAGCCGCGCTCGGTATCGCACTCGTCGTCGGTGGCGTGGCGGCGATCGTGCAACCATTCAGCGGCGATCTGATCGCGAAGTCTGTAGCGAAAACTCAACCGGTAAAACTCGCCGCGTTCGAAGGACAGTTCCAAACAGAGAAAGGCGCGCCATTGCGCATCGGTGGTTTGCCTGACGAAGCGGCACGCGAGACGCGCCACGCGATCGAGATTCCGTACGGGTTGAGTCTGCTCGCGTACGGCGATCCGCAATCAGTCGTGAAAGGTTTGAACGACTTTCCGACTGACGTACACCCGCCGGTCGCGATCGTACACGTCAGTTTTCAGATCATGGTCGCGTGCGGCGTGGCGATGATGCTGGTTTCCCTTTGGGCCGCCTGGCGATTTCTGCGCGGCCGGCGCGATCGAAAGTGGGCCGATTCGAAATGGTTTCTGCGCGCGATCGTGATTGCCGCGCCGCTCGGTTTTGTGGCGATCGAAACAGGTTGGACCGTCACGGAAGTCGGACGGCAACCGTGGATCATTTACGGCGTGATGCGCACCGCTGAAGCGGTTACGCCAATGCCCGGCCTCGTCGTACCGTTTGTCACGTTCACTGTGCTCTACATCTTTCTCGCGATCATCACCGTGTTCTTGTTGCTGCGACAGGTAGCGGCGAGTCCGAAAGTTCCCGAACCGAAAGTCACGGAGGCGCGCGTTGCCGTTTGAAGTGATCGTCGCCGGCGTGATGGTCGCGTCGCTTGTGCTCTACGCGCTGTTGGGCGGCGCGGATTACGGCGGCGGCGTTTGGGACCTCTTCGCGTTTGGCCCACGCGCGCGGCGGCAACGCGAGCTCATCGCGGAAGCGATCAGTCCGGTGTGGGAAGCGAACCACGTCTGGCTGATTCTCGTCATCGTGGTCCTCTTTACGGCGTTTCCACCGGCGTTTGCGACGATCGCGACGGCATTGCACATCCCGCTCACGCTGATGTTGATCGGTATCGTGCTGCGAGGCACTGCGTTCACGTTTCGCACTTACGACGTGCAGCGTGATGACGTGCAACGTCGCTGGAGTTTGATCTTTTCGATCGCCAGTATCATCACGCCGATCCTGTTGGGAACGATTCTCGGCGCGATTGCTTCGGGCACGATACGCGTCGAGAACGGTGCTGTTACGAGTGGCTTTCTGCGTTCGTGGCTCGCACCGTTTCCGTTCGCGGTCGGATTTTTTGCGCTCGCGTTATTTGCGTTTCTCGCGGCGGTTTATTTGACGGTGGAGGCGCCCGAGCGAGAGTTGCAGGAAGACTTTCGCTGGCGCGCGCTGTTGTCCGGCGTGGTTGTCGGTCTGCTGGCGCTCACGGTTTTCATACTCGCGAAGACGGGCGCGCCGACTGTTCGCGCGGGCATCAGTCGGACGTGGTGGGCTCTGGGCCTGCACATACTCACCGCGATCTTTGCGACGAGTGCCTTCGTTGCGCTTTGGACGCGGCGCTACCGCATCGCGCGCTTTTGCGCTGCCGCGCAGGTCACGATGATTCTGTTGGGCTGGGCCTTCGCACAGTTTCCCAACCTCGTCGAACCCGACATCACGATCACTTCAGCCGCTGCGCCGCCACTCACGTTGGAGTTGCTTTTGGGCGCTCTCGTGCTCGGCGCGATCGTTCTGTTTCCGTCCTATTACTACCTATTTCGCATCTTCAAATTGACCAGATCCGGCGGTTAAAATTTTCACGAAACTCTCGCAACCACACGGTCGTTTGGGGTGTCTAACTCTGCGAGGAGGAACTTACTGTTTGGTTTTTGATCACATTGCACGCCGTTTCCCAAAAGCCGTGCTCTTGCTCGGCTTTGTTATGTTCGGGTTTGTTGCAGTTGGCTCGGCCCAGACGCCGCAGGCTGCTGTTTCCACGCAAGCCGCTGTTCGCCCGCAGTCATCGGCTAGCACGCAGGCTCCTGCCGATCCCAAAGCCGCGCTGAAGTCGAGCCTGACCGAGCTCTCCACGCTTTATGAGAACGAGGTGCAGAGGCTCGAAAAGCAGCAGCAACAATCGCAGCAACTCTACAACGACGGGATCATCTCGCGGGTCGAATTTGAGAGAGGCCAGAAGGCCCTCGAAGAGGCGCGCGCCAAGGTCGAGTCGGTGGCGAAAGAAATCGCGGTTGCGAATCAGCCCGTGCCGTTGGTGGTCGCGGGCGCCGAGTCGACGTTGATGGGTACTTTTTCGAATCTCGCGTGGTCGACCGGTAACAGCAGGGTGGATGGTCTTATTAAGCTTTACGGCGGGCAGTATGGCGTCGATCCTTATCTCATTTACTGTTTGATGTCGCAGGAATCGGGCTTCATTTCGGGCGCGGTCAGTCCGAAAGGCGCGCAGGGCCTGATGCAACTCATGCCTGACACCGCGGCTCGCTACGGCGTGACGAATCCTTACGACGTCGCGCAGAACATCAAAGGCGGCACGCGTTACCTGAAGGATCTGTTGACGATGTTCAACGGCCGCGTCGATCTCGCGCTGGCCGGCTACAACGCCGGCGAGGGCGCGGTGATGAAGTATGGCAACACGATTCCGCCGTACGATGAGACGCGCTCTTACGTAAAGCTCATCCTGAAGCGCTACACCAAAAAGCCCGCTTCCTAAATCTCCAGCAAGTCTTTGCCGACGATCACGCGTCCTTTGAAGTGTTTGCGCACTCCTTCGGACCACTGATCGTCGGTGATCGAAGCGTCGTCACCGGGCACGAAGTGTGACAGCACGAGTGTTTTCACTCCTGCTTGCGCCGCGACCTTGCCGACGTCTTCCGGCAGTGTGTGCGCGGCCATCAAGTGTTCGCGCAGTCGCTTTGCATTTGGTAAACGACTGATGAGTGCCTCAATGCCGGGCAGGTACATGATCTCATGGACCAGCACGTCCGCGCCTTTGGCAAATTCAGCGAGCTCCGGTGAGTAAGCAGTGTCGCCTGAAATCACGATCGAACGATCCGCCGCGTCGAAGCGATAAGCATAGGCTTGCGTGATCGGCGGGTGACGCACGCGGCACGAAGTCACTTTCACGTTATCGTTCATCAGCACCACGCCTGGTTTAGCAAACTCATGGATCGTCATCAGCTTGCGCGGGTCCGGGCGGCCTTCATCAACCATGCGCGTTTCGATATCAAACTTGAGATAGTTGAAGTAGTCGGCTGACATCCTCGTTAAGCCTGGTGGACCATAAGCGTCGATGCGCGCTGGAATGCCCGTGATCCACGCGTTGTACCAGAGTGGTCCAAACTCGAGATTGTGATCCGAGTGATGGTGCGTGATGAAGATGTAGCGCAGCCGATTGATTGCTACGTTTGCGTTCAGCAGTTGCTTCGTCGAGCCGTAGCCGCAGTCGACAAGATATGGAACGTCGTTGATCAGAATCAGTGTCGAGGGATTGCTGCGGCCTGCTTCGCCGACTCGTGGTCCACCTTTCGTGCCGAGCAGGATCAGCCGCGTCTTTGTCTGTTGCCGGCCGAAGCCGACTTTCGGCAGCAGCGAACATGAAACCGCGAAAGTGGTAGCGGCACGCAAAAATTGTCGACGAGTGTGTTGCATACGTGTAATCTTTGGCCTCGTAAAAGGAGTGAAAAAGATGAAGCGAATGTATATCTTGATAGCCGTATTGCTCGCAACTGGGTTCATACGAAGCGACGTTGCGTTGACGAGGGCAACGCAGGATCCGCTCGTCGTAAACTCGAAGACCATCGCCCTGAAACTCGAGAACGATCGTGTACGCGTGCTCGAAGCGACGCTCAAGCCGGGCGACAAGGAACAGCTTCACTCACATCCGGCTTATGTGATTTATGTGATTAAAGGTGGGAAGGTCCGCACGCATGGAACCGACGGCACCGCAGTGGAAGCCGACTTCAAAACCGGCGACGTGATCTATCGCGACCCCGTCACGCACTGGGCCGAGAATATCGGCAAGACGACGATTCGGTTGGAGCTGGTGGAGTTGAAGCAATAACGGCACTTCAATGGCCTGAGACGTCTTAACGGTAGCCTGGTTCCTGAGCAGTTATGATATAGCGAACATCAGGCTCTAGCTCGTGCAAGTGACCCGACACTTCATCGAAAAGAACCGAGCGCTTATCTTTCCGTACAACTTTCTCTTTGCTTATATCGCCGCTTGCATAATGGATCAGAATTGACACCGAAGGTGTTTGTTGCAAAAGCGATCGGATTAGACTCTCAAATTCATCCAGTGACTTTTCCGATCGATGGTTCGCAGCAGAGATGAAACACGAACACCCTCCAGCCGTGACAAGAAAGGCCCGGTCGCGGTCCCGATTGCCACTGGTTGCTTCACCAATGCTCCAGTCCGTCACATCGGTCATCTCAAAGCCATGAGCAATAATGGTCGAACCCAAAAGATTCTTCTTGGTAAGAGCTACGCAAACAAAGAAACACATATCATCACTCCGGCGGAAAGGCTGGGTCAGCTTCATCGAACTTCGATTGATATCGCATTAGATCGAATGACCCCTTTCTCTTTCCCAAAAAAAACGGGCTGACCTCGAGCGGCGTGGTCGTCCCGAACTGTTCGCGCGACCCCAATTTCCACTATAAGCCGTCTTCACGACAGCATTTAACGATTACTATCTGGGTCGTCTGGATGAGTCAGATTCCGAACGCGGAGGATCTCTTTTTCGTCATCTATGTAGTGATACAGTATCTCAAGTCGATCGCCAACCTGGGCCCTGTCATATGATGCTTTTTCGGGAGCAGAGTAATAGTGATAGCGGAAACCGAACTTTTTAATGCGCGCCTCTTCGGATTGCCATAGCTGGCTTCGTTTGGGCTCCGGCACCTGATCGAAGTTATCGATCTGATAATAGATCCTCCACTCTTCAGTTCCCGGAATAGGTTCAAGAGTTTGGCCGAGGTCGTCAACATAAGTGTGGTGGTTCTCGTCGTACCGAACATATTCTTTGCCCTTGACCACAGCCGTTGTTGTACGAACTGCCTTCGCTGCATGAAGTCGAGTGAATGCGTTACTGACGATGACAGGCTGCTATTACAGCAACTGCAACAACGACAACTAAGATTAGAACCCGCTGCTTTGATACTCCCGAAATGAAAGTCCTTTTTCACCGGCGTTTGATGTCGATGTTTCTGTTTTTTCTGAATCTATGCGCAACGCGGGCTTGTCCCGGGGATCGTGACCATAATCACGGCTCGCGCGTCCGACGTGTGGAGCATTGTCCAATCCATTAACCTTACCTATTGGCGGGAACATGGGGTTCGGGTTCGGTTTCAAGGGCTCTGCCGCGTTCGCCTCCCTATCTCCATATTGTCTAAAGGCCGACTGCCAGAGATCTTTGGGACCTTCGAATGGTCCGGCACCAGCAACATTAATCCCTGCTAGAGCCAGTAGCTTGGCAGAGTTATATGAACATGTCGATACAGTTCCATTAACCTCCGCTCCGACACCCAATTCAAAATCGGGCGCTCAGGCCGCACATGCGGTTGATATTGGTTTCCGCCGCCGGTGTAAGTGCGGGTTGTGCCGTCACGGAGATTGCCGCTGAGAGCAGTCAACGGCCGACGTTGTCGAAGGTTTGTGTAACTGTGTGATCCGATGTATGAGTCAGCCTAGTAGAGGAAGCAAAAAGGATGAAGCAAATGTATATTGTGATAGCGGCATTAATCGCAACTGGATTATACGAAGCGACGTCGGGTTGACGAGGGCGACGCAGGATCGGCTCGTCGTAAACTCGAAGACCATTGCCTTAAAACTCGAGAACAACGTGTGCGCATGCTCGAAGCGACGCTCAAACCGGGGACAAAGAACAGGTGCACTCACATCCGGCTTGTATGCTCCACGTGATTGAAGCAGGAAGCTCCGCACGCACAGTCTCGACGGCAGCGCAGTAGAAGCCGATTCAAAAGCGGCGACGTAATCTATCGCGACCCTGTGACGCACTGGGCCGCGAACATTGGGAAGACGACGATTCGGTTGCAGTTGGTGGAGTTTAGAACTAGGCATTTCAGGTCGATTATTTCTTTATGGCCTCAAACGTGCCCTGTGGCTGAGTACCCGCAAAGGTTTTAAACATCCAAACACCCGATAGGCCGTCGCCGCCAATTTTCCCTTCGAAAAGAAGTCCGCCATCGTCTAGAGAAGGTGCGAAATCAATTGTAATCTTCTTTCCCTGGAGCAGAGCTTGACACCGAGGAGTCTGATCCAGAATCGCCGAATTGGCGTCTTTTTCTCTGACTAATTTGCATTGCCCATTTACGTGGTTCTGCTCAAGAGAGACGAGTGAAATTGTTCCCGTAAAAGCTCGCCGCCCCGAGTTATCAAGACCAACGAGTTCATATTCGCCAAGAATGGAACTCGCCTGGTCGTTCCCGCGATTACAACTAGCGACGTTCGTCAACAAAATTAGTGATAAGAATGCTACGAGTATTTTCATCGTGGTGGTGGCACATTATGGGATTTTCTCGTTGGACCGCCTGGATTTTGCAGGTTTCGCACCTTGTTTTCAACGTCAACGCCCGCATCCTCTACGGTCTTTCTGTCTCTCC
>DASXXL010000232.1:0-2056 GCA_036503085.1 Pyrinomonadaceae bacterium
AGTTACGGCACGAGGACGACCTTGCCAATGTTCTTGCGCTCTTCCAGATAACGATGGGCCTTCCCGATCTCCTCGAACGGGACGGCCTGATCCACGTAAGGCCGCACCCATCCTTCTTCAACGCCGCGCAGAATGTCGCGCATCCACAACGCGATCTTCTCCGGCTCGTGCCACATGTGACCGAGATTCAACCCAAACACGCCGCGGTTCTTGTTCATGAGCGTTAGCGGCCGAAACCGCGGCATCTGCAGCAACGCCTTAATGATTTTGAACTTGCCCGCGAGACCATTCGCCGACGCAGTCGAAACACCAAACATCCCGAGCCGGCCCGTGTGCCGCAACGCCGCGTAACTCTTCTTCCAATGCGCGCCGCCGAGCGGATCGATCACCAGATCGACGCCGCGGCCGTTCGTCAGTTTTTGCAGCTCGGGAAACCAGTCCTGACCGCGATAATCAATCGCGTGGTCCAACCCGCGCTCGGCGAGAAACTTGTGCTTCGACGGGCTCGCGGTGCCGTAAGTTACGGCGCCGATCTTCTTCGCGATGTCGATCGCAGCGAGTCCGACGCCGCCGCCCGCGTTGTGAATCAACACCGATTCGCCCACATGGAGGGAACCCATCACGACGAGCAGTCCGTAAGCGGTCAGGTAGTTCACGGGAATCGCCGCCGCTTGTTCGAACGTGAGCTTATCTGGTTTGTCGAAGACCTGGTTTGCTTTCACTGCGACCAACTCCGACTGCCCGCCAAAACGCGTCATCGCCGCCACAGACTTGCCGACGAACGAACTATTAACGTCTTCGCCGACTGCTTCAATCACGCCGCTCACTTCGTAGCCCATCACGCACGGCTTCGGCGGCGAGTCGGGATACAAACCCTGGCGCGAGAGGATGTCGGCGAAGTTAAGTCCCGAGGCGCGCACGCGAATCAACACTTCGCCCGCGCGAGGTTGCGGATCGGGTTTCTCCTGGACCTTCATCACTTCGATGCCGCCGGTCCCTGTCGTCACAATTTGTCGCACGGTTTGGATAATATCAGTGTTACTCTGTGGCGAAAACTATGCGCCTACTTACCGTCCTGGTCCTGGTCCTTCTTTTATTCACCGCGTGTAACAAACCAAACTCTAAACAACTCACGCTGGCGGTCGTCGAAGGTGTCGAAGGCGAAGCGCTCAAACAAGCCGCGCTCGACTACGAAAAGCAGACCGGAGTTCACATCAACATCGCGCAATTCCCTTACGCTAATCTTTTTGAGAAAGAGTTGATCGATCTCAACTCGCGCACCGGCGCTTACGATCTCGTCATGATGGACGACCCGTGGTTTCCGCGTTTTGCCGGCAGCCAGTTATTGACCGATCTCACGCCGCTCTTGCAAAAGCGCGGGCAATCAGGACCGGACGCAGACTTCGTCGCGACTTCGGTCGCAGTCTGCCGCCATCCTTATCAAACCGGCGCGCTCTTCGCGCTGCCTTACGTCGGCAACTCGCAGTTGTTCTTCTATCGCAAAGATCTCTTCGCGAAGCACGGCTTAAAAGAGCCCGCGATGTGGACCGACGTGTTCATCGCCGCGAAGACGATTCAGGAAAACGAGACCGATCCCAACGGCGGCAAGATGTACGGCTACGTTATGCGCGCGGCGCAGGGCAACGCCGCCGTCGCCGACTTCATGCCGATCTTCTGGGCGTTCGGCGCGGAGATGTTCGACGCGAACGGCAAACCGACGGTGAACAGTCCGGAAGGCATCGACGCGCTGCGATTCATGCTGGAGCTCGGCAAGTATTCGCCGCCTGGGTACGCGAGTTTCAATGCCGACGAAGTGAGCGCGCACCTGCTGCACGGCACGGCGGCGATGTCGATCAACTGGCCCGCCTGGATCAGCGCGTTCGACGATCGGTCAAAGTCGAAAGTGATCGGCAAGATCGAATTCACCACGCTGCCGGGCGCGCGCAAAGCCGGCCAGGCGGAGATCGGCAACTGGCTGATCGCGATTCCACGCGATTCGCAGAACGCCGAAGCAGCGATGGACTTCCTGCTCTGGGCCACCACGGCGGAACAGATG
>DASXXL010000233.1:0-2553 GCA_036503085.1 Pyrinomonadaceae bacterium
TCGTGCTGCGCGTACCTTCGGCTTCGACGCCTTCGATGATCTGCTTACCGAGTTGCTCTTTCACTTCATTACCTTCTGCACCAGACCCCGTGCTAAACAAGAAGCTTCCCGCACCTTCAGCGGTTCGTATTTTGAAGTCCGTTCCCTCGACTGGTGGAGCAACGCGAGTTGCAGCCTGCCCCGGCGTGCCCGCTTGCGTCGTAACGATGACGCTGGACGTCGCTGCCGCGCCTGGTGATGTTTTGAACTCGAAGCGCTGACCTTGGAGCACGTTCTTACCAGTGAACTCGAAATTGAATGGCGCGCTCTTGTGCGCGATGTGCGACCGTGTATCCAGCGTGTACGTCACGCCCGCGACCGGATCGCTGATGAAGATCGTTTGCAACGGCTCTTCACTACTGCCGATTGGGCCGAAGCCTTTCAACGTCTGGTCTCGTCGCGTGCGGCCTTCGCTATCGCGATAAACCTGACTCGTGATCTTGTTAACGATGCGGTTGCCGTCGGCCAGTGTTTGCACGGTTTCCGTAACCGATTCAGCCGAGTAAGGCGCGTTCTTCACCACCTTGCCGCCAAAATTTTCCGAGGCGATAAACACGAAGTCGCGTGGCGGCGGCAGCGGTGCGCCTTCCGGTCCTTGAAACACACGCTCCTGATGAATCACAACGCCGGCTTCGGGCGCCGCGCCTTGCTGCGCAAATCCCGCGGGAGCAAAGGCGGACAAAAACAACGCCGCCGCAAGCGAAATCCCAGTTACTCTTTTCATCTCCTCTTTCCTTTCATTGAACAAAACGTATTGCGTGGGCTAGACCATCGACCCCGACTAAAACATCTGCTTTGACATTCTCGTTATAACGGTCCATGTTGACGGGCAAACCGAAGCGCACGAGCGCGGAACGTCGCAATTTCACGCGGACGATCTGGCCGCCGTCCTGGAGACTCGCGGGATTGAAATCGCCGAGCGGCATGAAGTCGGTCGCGATCTCATTCGTGACGTGGTTTGCCATCGCTGTTTCTGGAGCTCTGCGCGGAGTCATGTTTCGGTGAATAGACTTCGGCAACGGTTGTGGCTTCAGCGGTTCGTTCACCGCGCTGTAGTCGGCTGGTTTCGGCGCGGGTGGTTCAACTGGATCACTCGGAACTTCAACCTGCTTCTTCGGTGTCGTTTCGTTAGCCAACTCTTGCCGCGTCGCACCCGATCTCCACCACGCGGCCGCAACTGTCATCGCCAGCAGCAACACTGCCGCAACCGCTGCCCACCAGTAACGCGGTCTAACCGAACGTGACGCCAGTGGAACCACTGCGTTGCGACTACGGAATGCTTCGCGCAGCTTTGATTCCATTTCCGGCGGCGCCGACAGCGTCTCCATGTCCGCGGCCAGCAACTGCAACCCGCGCGTAAGCGTTTCTTCATCACGCAGCCGCGCCTGACAAACTTCACACTCTTCGCTATGGGCCAACGCTTCGCGGCGCAGCTCAGCTTCCATCATCCGGCCACGTGCCAGATCACCAACTACCTGCTCAAACTTTTGACAGTTCATGCGAAACACCTCGCTGACTTCACACTTGCTGAATCATCATCCGCGACGCTTTCAGCAGGGCGAAGCTTTGTCAGCAACAACGCGCGCGCACGATGCAGCCGCGAACGCACCGTCCCGATAGCACAACCCAGAATCTCCGCCGTCTCCACGTAACTCACGTCCTGCAACTCACACAGGACCACGACCTCGCGATATTTCGGCGGCAAGCTCAACACCGCCCGGCGCACGCTTTCGATCGTTTCCGCTCGCGTCAGATCTTCCAGCGGACAAAGATCGCCCGCCGTTTGGAACACTGACGACTCGTCCTCGTGCTCGTCTCCGAGCGGCGAAAGTAGATGCTCGACGCGTAGACGCCGCAAAACGTGATTGCGCGCGACGCCGAGCAGAAACGCACTTACGGATCCCCGCGCCGGATCAAACACATGACCATCGCGCATCAGGAACAAGAAGACTTCCTGCGTCACGTCCTCAGCGATCGATTTCGACCCGCTCATTTGCAGCGCAAACCGATAGACTGCTCCCTGCCGGCGGCGGTAAAGCTGTCCAAGCGCGTCTTCATCTCCGCCCAGCATCAGGCGCAGCAGGTCGTTATCGCTGACGTCGTTATTCATGCGGTCGTGGAGTATTCGCATGCTGCAGACGGAAAGTTCCAGATTGTTAAGTCACAAAAAGGCACAAGAAACGCAAAGGAAGCACTTGACCCCTCAATCTTTTTCCGGTGCTTTTTGTGCCTCTTTGTGGCTAAACCGTTCCCGAAACTCCGCGGATTCGCGCCGCAGCGCCAGCCAGTCGACGAAAATCGTGGGATTTTGCAGCCAAACGGTCAGCCAGTGAGCGACCTCCATGGCGATGAGACGGTCCGGCAGCGGCACGACCATGCTCTTCGCGAACAGTTCGAGCTCGCCTTTGAGCTGCAGGACGAACGTTCGTAGCTCGGCTCCTTGAGGCAAGGCCGCGAGCTTTTCCATCCACGCGACGGCTGCATCGATGCTCGCGAAATTTAATTCTTCAGAAG
>DASXXL010000234.1:0-7807 GCA_036503085.1 Pyrinomonadaceae bacterium
GAAGAGTTGTTCACGGAGACCGAGGGCCGAACGAATGCGACCACCGCGCACGTGCGCCGTGCCGTTCGTGCCGACGACTTCCAGGTCAGTCACGCGATGTGAGGAACCACGCGAGGCGACACGCAGATCAGTGATCGTGCCGATGCCGCGCGCGGCGCGAGCCAAACGCGCCTGCACTTGGCCCACCGTCAGGCCCGTGGTCCAACTCGAAAACGGCGAGAAGCGATCGGCCGCCGCGCCGTTCGCTGCCGGCTTAACTTCAAGAAAGTCGATCTGCCCGTTCGGCGCGAGATGATACGTGACCGGTTCACCACCAACGAGAGTCACTGAAGAAACAGCGTAAGGACGTTCGCCGAGTTGGCGAAACAGAAACGCGTCCGAGTTGACGCGAAGCGGCTGATCTTTGCCTTTTGACGAACGAAGAATCAGTTGGCCTTCACTCGTCGGCCGCGCGTTTGCTTTCTGCAGTTGCAACAGATTGCGTGCTTCGAGCACTCGCACCACCGCATGCAGCACGCGCGCACGCGACAGCGGCGCACGCGGCCGCAGCGTCGCATCGGGATAGACAGACAAAACTCCATCACGCAGCAACATCGCGACATCGGCGCGATTCTGCGGCGGCACGTCGCCTGCGTCGCGAACCGCCAGCAGATAATCGGCGTCGGCATTGTTCAGCAGGGTCGCAGGTGAACTTTCACCAAACGCAGCCAACGAAAGCGCCGTCGCAAACGCCGGTGGCCGATTCACATCGTCACCCGTCGGCGGCGTAGTTTGCTTCGCGATACGCGCGACGTTCGCGATCCAGTTGCGCGTTTCCGCAACAGACGCATCGGTCCCGAGCCACGCATCAGTAATCCGTTCCGGCAACATGCCGACGTTCTGCGTCACTAACAAACTGATGTCGCGAACCAGCGCGACGTGCTCGTCCTCACGCAACTCCGCGATCTGCCGCGTAGTGCGAATCACAAACCGATCGAACGCCGCCGCGCCTTCAGCCGCGCATTCGCGGCCCCGCAGATACGGAATCGCCTGGTTGAAAATGTTCTCCGAGTCTTCGGTGCGTCCGCCGCACGTCGATGTGTACAGCGCGTTGATCGGTTCGCCGTTGAACGTGGCCACCATGCCGCGCGTTTCGTCGACCGCGCGCGTCGACAGCGGGTTCTCGGAAGTGAGCCCACGATAAACCTGGGAACGCGTGGTCGGCAGGATATCGAAACCCTGGGCCATAAACTGGCCGCGATTCTTCAGCGCGTATGTGCGCGCCGCAACCGCCTGCGCTTTCAACGCCTCGAGCGCCGGATAACCACCGGGCGAAAGCTCGTTTGCCACGACACCGCGAACGTAGTCTTCGAGGCCTAATTCATTAACGACAGTCAACGATCCGCGCAGGTTTGTGAACACCTCGATGCGCCCGCGATACGGCTTCTCGTTGAAGCGCACCGGCGCGTCCTTTTCATCGTCGGAAGCAAACACGACCGGCGCACTCGAACTGAACATCGGACCACCGGACGCTCCCGAAGCCACCACTTCACGCGACGGCAAAGTCGGACGAGCCGACGTCAACTTAACAGCGCCACTTGAACGAACCGCTGGCGTCGCTTGTGCCAGATCCTGTTTCGCCGCAGGCGAATCAGCATTAATCCGTGGCCCATCAACCGTCGCATCGAACCCCTCCGACTCCAACCGCGCCCGCAACTCCTCTGCCTCTTCACGCGAACGCTTTGCTCCAACCACAACCGCCCACGTCTTCGTCTCCGTGTCGAACGCTTCCTGCGTGTCTTCACCCGAGAGCTTTTCGATCTGTTTTCCCGCGTCTTCCGCCTCATCCTTAGACGTCTGGCCCGCCACCATCACCCGAAACAGCCCATAGTCATTCACCGCCGGCAGCGGCGACAACAATCGCGGATTCACGCGCACGCGCGACGTGTCGAGCGCGAGCAGCGTCGTACCGCCGCCACTCGCATTCATCAAGTGACCCGTAGTCGAGATCACTGCCGAACGCGCGTCAGTCGTCAACGCCACGCGAATCGTAGGTTCCGGACCAGTAACAACGGCAAGCGTTGGCGCAGAGATGATCGGCGTCGCGGACGAAGAAGGTTGCGGCCAGGCTGACTGAGTTCTGCGGGGACGAGTGTCTGGTTGCTGCGCGAACGTCAGCGAGAGCAATACCGACTGCGCGAGCAGTACAGTAATGACTCTCCGGGCGACAGAACTGCGCATGAGTTGTATTCCTGGCGGCGTCAGTTATCAGGGAGGGCACTTACCGCGCCGTCATGGTACTACAAACGGCGACCACCACGCCCACAAATTTGAGAATAACGATTCCCACAAACCCCGCGGATGTGGTATAGACGGAACATACCCCCGGTAGGCGAAACCATGACGGCAGCGGTTTTTTGGTCTGTCCCGAACATCAGGAGGCGTAAACGCCCCCATGAGGAAGACTACACACACACGCTTATTGTTTCGCGCCGTCGCGTGCGTGGTGCTCGCGCTCGTAGCGGCGAGTTGTCTGCCGAAACCGCCCGGCGAAGGTGGCGACATCACCGTCACGCTTTACGGGTTCTCGATCATGAAGGAGTCGCTCGAGAAAGCGATCTATCCGGGCTTTATCAACCAGTGGAAACAACAACACGGCCAGGAAGTCAGGTTTCAATCTTCTTTCGCGGGATCGGAAACAGTCACTAACCAGATCCTGCGCGGCGCGCCCGCGGACGTCGCGATTTTGTCGATCGAACGCGACGCCCAAAAGCTAAAACAAGGCGGCTTTGTCACTTCCGACTGGCACTCGTATCCGGCGCAGGGAATCGTCAACAAAACGCCTTTCGTGATCATCGTGCGCAAAGGCAATCCGAAAGGTATTCACGACTTTTCGGACCTCGCCGCGCCGGGCGTGAAGTTGATTCATCCGGATCCGATCAGTTCGGGCGGGGCGCAGTGGTCCATACTCGCTATCTACGGTTCGCAGCTTAAAAAGTTGGAAGCGGAAAGTAACGAGCCGGACAGGATGCGCGCGGTGCAAACGTTGAAAGCGATCTGGAGAAACGTGATCTCAACGCCAGGCTCGGCACGCGAAGCGCGCACGACGTTTGAACTCGGCAACGGCGACGCGCTGATCACTTACGAGCTCGATGCGCTGTTGATGAAGGAGGAAAACGCGGCCATCGAGATCGTCGTGCCGAAGGCGACGATCTTCAGCGAGCATCCGGCGGTGGTGATAGATAAAAGCATTAGCGGCAATAAGCGTCAGGTAGTCGATGCGTTCATGCAGTATCTGTGGAGCGATGAAGCGCAGCAGGCGTTTGTGAAGTTTCACTTTTATTCATCGACGAACGACGCGTTCAACCAGGCGAACCCGGAGCTGGCCCACATCGAGCAGCCGTTTACGATCGAGTATTTCGATGGGTGGGACAAGGCGTACCCCGAGGTGATCGAAAAAATCTTTCGCGACCAGGTACAGAGAAAATGAGTACCGCGGCTTCGACAATGAGACACGTGCGCGGCTTTGATGTGGTGCGGCCGCTGAGCGTCGGCATGCTCGTTTTTCTGATGCTGCCGCTGGTGTTTCTCCCGCTCGCTTCGATCTTCATCTTCGGCACCAGCAACGGCCTCGATAAATTCTGGGCCGCACTCACTCAGCCAGAAGCGATCTTCGCGCTCGAACTCTCGATGGCCACGAGCTTCTGGGCCACCGTCTTCAACGTCATCTTCGGTCTTTTCGCCGCGTACGTTTTATCGCGTTACAACTTCTGGGGCCGCAACGCGCTCATCGTCACGATCTCTTTACCCACTGCGATTCCCACTGCCGTCGCCGGATTCGCGTTGCTGTTGCTGTGGGGTCCGTACGGCACGCTCGGCCGTCTGCTCGCGCCGCACGGTTTCCAACTGATGTTCACTGCGAGCGCGATCATTCTCGCCAATATATTCGTGACGTTTCCGCTCGCGTTCGGCGTTATCAAACCGGTCTTCGACACGATGAGCCGTTCGCTCGAAGAAGCATCGGCGACGATCGGCGCGACACGCTGGCAGACGTTCTGGCACGTGACGTTGCCGTCACTACGCGGCGCGATCGTCTCGGGCGCGTTGTTGACGTTTGCGCGCGCAGTCGGTGAATTTGGCTCGACGATCCTCGTCTCGGGAAATCTTGCGGGCCGAACGCAAACGGCGCCGCTTTACATCTTTGCGAAATTCAACGAGGGACAGATCGAAGCCGCCAACGCGATCGCGATCGTGCTGGCGCTCTTCTCGTTTCTCATCTTCAGCGTGCTGTTCTTCGCGCGCGACTGGCTCGACGTCGATTAAAGATGGCGAAGGCAAGGGAACAATTGATTCCGAATACTGAGATCTCGCAAACGCCCGCGGATGCGCCGCCCGCGGCGGCGAGCGTCGTCGGTCTCAGCAAACTCTTCGGCAAAACGAGCGTGCTCGAAAACATCAGTTTCGACGTTGCCGAAGGCGAAGTGCTCGTCTTGCTCGGCGCGTCCGGCAGCGGCAAGACGACGATCCTGCGCATCATCGCGGGGCTCGAACAGCCGTTGAAGGGCAAAGTAATTCTGCACGGCAAAGACGTCACGGATCTGCCGGCGCGCGAACGCGGCGTCGGCGTGATCTTTCAAAACTACGCGCTGTTTCCGAAGATGAACGTCGAGAAGAACATCGGTTATGGACTGCGCATTCGCAAACGCAAGCGCAGCGAGATTCGCCAGACGGTTGACGAGCTCGTTAAGCTGGTCCAGCTCGACGAACACCGCAAGAAATATCCGTCGCAACTGTCCGGCGGCCAGCAACAACGCGTCGCGATCGCGCGCACGTTGGCATATAAACCGGAAGTGCTCTTGTTTGACGAACCGTTCGGCGCGCTCGACACGCAAACGCGCTCACACCTGCGCCGCGAGATCCGGGCGCTGTTGAAGAAAGTGAAAGTGCCGTCGATCTTCATCACGCACGATCAGGAAGAAGCGCTCGAACTCGGCGATCGTGTGGCCGTGCTGAATCACGGACACATCGAACAGATCGGTTCGCCTTACGAGATCTACAGCCATCCGGCCACGGAGTTTGTGGCGTCGTTTCTAGGCGCGGCAAACATTCTCGAAGGAGTTGTCAGGAGAGAATGGGTCGAAGTAGGGCCAGCGCATCTCGAAACGTCGCTCGATCCGGCGAAGTTTCAGCAGGGCGATCGCGTGAAGATCGTTTTCCGCCCGGAAGACGTGGTGTTGAGTCGTCGCGATCTTTTGCTCCCCGGGCAGCAGCGAATCGCGCCGGCGGTGATCGAAGAGATCATTTTTGTCGGCGCGTACGAACGGATTCGACTCCGGCTCGAACGCGACGGCGCGCAGTCGATCATGGCGACGCGTTTGAAACCGGAAACGAGCGGGACGCGTTTACACGTCGGCGACCGCGTCGTCCTGGCGGTCGCTTCATTCACCGTACTTGGGCCACAGCGGAACGTTGATGACAAAAAGTAGGCTCACTCTCCTTCTGTTCTTTCCGTGCTATCTGTGTTTATCCGTGGCCACTGCTTCGGCGCAAGTCGATCACACCGACAACCAGCAATGGAACGAACTCCAGTTCGCGATTCCATTAACCAGCACGATCGATTTCAACGTGCTCGGAACGTTGCGCTTCGGCCGCAACATCACGCGGCCGGTGTATGAGCGGCTCGGACTCGGCGCCACGTTCCGTTTGCGTAAATATCTCAGCGTTTCGCCAAACTACTCTTATATCGGAACTCAGCCGATTAAAGACCGCCGCAACTGGGAAAGTCGTCTTTCGTTGCCGGTGACGTTGCGTTTCAATGCCGGCGAATTTCGGATTAGCGATGGCAATGTGTTTGAGCGTCGCATACGGCATCCCGGCGGAAACTCCACTCGCTATCGAAACAAGTTTCAGGTCGAACATCCGCTCGGAGCGAAGGATTGGCGCTTGTCGTGGTTTGTGTCAGATGAAGTCTTTTACGACTGGGCCATCGATCGCTGGGTGCGCAATCGCTTCTCGCTCGGCGTGATCAAGGTGTACAACAAACACTTCACGCAGGATCTTTTCTACTTGCGGCAGAACGACGGCGTCAGTGTGCCGGGGGATTTGAATGCGTTCGGGACGACGCTGCGAGTGCGGCTATAGCGAGACTGTGAAACCGGCGGCGCACCGCATTGATGTTAGCGAACGGCAGCTCGCGCGCGTGGGTGCGATTGGTGAGCAGGATGAAAACGCGGCGGTGTTCGGCGTCAATCCAGAGCGACGTGCCCGTGAAGCCGTTGTGACCAAAGCTGTCCGGCGGCAGGTCGTTTCCCGCGGTCGAATCTTTCGTTGCCGCTAGTTGCCACGCGAGTGAACGCGCTTCTTCCAAACCCTCAGTCATGTTTTCACGAAACAGTTGGCACGTCTGGGGCGTGAGCAGCCGGCTCGACGCCGCGATGAACTGTTGGGCCATCTGAAAAACTTCACTCGCACTTGAGAACAGCCCCGCGTGACCGGCCGCACCGCCGAGGAAATAAGCGTTGCCGTCGTGGACCTCGCCCCAGATTTGTCGTTGGCGCGAATTCGCGTAATCGCCCGCGCCCGTCTCGTTGCACATGTTCTTCTCGTAAGAATTTCCGAGCTCGCACGCAGCGATGCCGGTTTGTAACGCGAGTTCCGGATTGAAGAACGTTTGTTTCAAATTTAGCGGTTCGAAGATCTCGTGTTGCGCCAACTCTGCGAGCCGGTGGCCAGTCATGCGTTCGAGCAGAATGCCGAGAGCGATGAAACCGAGATCGCTGTAGACGACGCGCGTGCCGGGCTTGTACTCGAGATCGAGGTTTGCGATCGCGCCCGCGGTGCGTTCTGGTTCGTCTTCGGCGAGGAGATAAAGGGGCCGCCACGCGGGCAGACCGGAAGTGTGCGTCAACAGCTCGCGCACGGTGATCATCTGCCTGTCGGCGCGCTCAAACTCGGGCAGGTAATGCAGCACGGAGCTGTCGAGTGTGAGTTCGCCGAGCTCGATGCGGCGCGCGCAAAGCATGCCGGTGACGAGTGGTTTCGTGAGCGAGGCGAGGTCGTAAATCGTGTCGAGCTTGTTGGCGATGCGATACGGCTGGACCACCGAATGGCCCAACGCATCCGCGAAGACGATCTCGTCGCCTTCGCCTACCAGATAAACTGCCGAGGGAAATTCACCCGCATCGATGTGCTCCGTGAGGAAAGCCGAGAGTTGTTCGTTAGGCGTGAACATCGTTCTTTCTGGTTAAGCCACAAAGAAGCACAAAAAGCACAAGGTAATAACTAAGCTGTAGGTTGTGGTTCTTGAGCCTTTTGTGCCTCTTTGTGGCTCACGTTCGCGCTGAGTTCGCTGACACCGGGATGTTCAGCGTGTTCGCGAATTCTTTCCAACGTACGCAATGCGAGACTCAAAGCGTTGCGGCCGTCTGAGCCGGAGACTGCGGGCGGCAAGCCGTTCTGCGCCGAGTCGAGAAACGAGACGATCTCCGCGCGCAACGGTTCCACATCGATGATGTCGAGATGTTTGGTGTGTACGCCCGGCCACAAGCCGCTCGCGCTCGGCGGCGCGAGACTGCTCACCGACGCATGCTTCGTCGTGTAATACACCGCGATGTAATCGTGCGGCTGAAAGAAGCGCATCTTGCGAATCTTCTCCGTGCCAACGCGCGACGCAGTGATATTCGCCACCGCGCCCGACGAAAACTCGAGGCGGGCATTCGCGGCGTCGACCTTATTCGTCAGAATCGCGATGCCGACAGCGTGAATGTTCGTCACTTCAACTTCTTCGCCGACAAGCCATTGCACGATATCGAGATCGTGAATCATCAGG
>DASXXL010000235.1:0-7423 GCA_036503085.1 Pyrinomonadaceae bacterium
TTGCGGCGGCTCGCGCTGGTGACTCCGGTCGAAGGCGCGCCGGCGGACACCTTTGAGATCGATACGAACGCGAAGACAAGCATGACGCGCGACGCAGTCGAGCACGACTACGCGATTCTTTTGACGGCCGCCGAGCCCGGCTCGATTCCCGCGAGCATCTGGCGCTCGAGCCACGTCCTTTATCTGTGAGTTTCGAAGCCACAAAGAGGCACAAGACGCACAAAAAGGTTTTTGAAGGAAGGAGGTTGTTCACTTCCTCCTTTGTGCTTCTTTGTGGCTGCTTCGTTTTATCGGGCGCGACGGGACTGATCTACGAAGTGCTGTGGGCGCGGATGCTTGGTCTCGTTTTCGGCGCGACGACGCTCGCCGTGAGCACGGTGCTGGCAGCATTCATGGGCGGGCTTGCGCTCGGCAGTGCTCTCGCTGGTAGGCTCGCGCCGCGATTAACGAAACCGGTAGCGGCGTATGGTTGGATGGAGATCGGTGTCGCGATTTACGCGTTGCTCGTGCCGATACTCTTTCACGGTGTGGACAATCTCTACGCGCTCGTTTGGCGGGATCTGCAACCGGGTTTCTTCACGTTCACACTGTTGCGCTTCGCGCTCTCGTGTTTGCTGTTGCTCGTGCCGACGACGTTGATGGGCGCAACGTTGCCGGTGCTCGCGGCGGCCCTGCTTCGCTCCGAGACTCACGACGCAAACTCCGTCACTCGTCTCTACACGTGCAACCTCGCCGGCGCGATCCTCGGCACGCTCATCGCGGGCTTCGTTCTGCTTCCGACCATCGGCGTTCGCACGACCATCATCATCGCCGCCGCGATCAATGTTTTCGTTGGTTTGATTGCGATAGGAGTACAACGCCGCGTTCAGTACCAGCCACGCCTAGTGGTGGAAAAATCCGTCTTAGAAGTAACTGAAGAAGCGGATCAATCCCCGTTCTGGTTGTTGGCGGCGCTTGCGAGTGGCTTCGTCACGATCAGCACACAGGTCGCGTGGACGCGCGTGCTGACGATGATTATTGGTTCGAGCACGTACGCGTTCAGTATCGTCGTCGCACTTTTCCTGATCGGACTCGCGACCGGAGCGTGGTTCGTCGGCCGCAAAGATCGTTCAGCAAAGCTGCGCCCGACGATCCTCGTCGTCGAACTGCTCACGGCACTGAGCTTGCTCTTCAGCCTGTTCGTACTGAATCGCATCCCCGCGCTACTGATTGCGCTCGGCTTACGTCTAAAGATCTCTTCCTGGGCCGGTCTGCTGTCGTTGCAAATTTTCTCAGCGACGCTGCTAATCTTCGTGCCCGCATTGTCGATGGGAATGGTAATGCCGCTCGTGCTCGTCTGGGCCAGCAACCAGACGCACGCCGTGAGTCGCGTCGGTCGAACTTATGCAGTGAACACGATCGGTGCAATTGCGGGTGCGTTCGCAACAGGCTTCGTGCTGATTCCAAAAACAAGCGTCAGGTTCACGCTCTTGCTGGCCGCGGTCGTTTGCGTGTTTGTCGGTAGTTTCGCTTACCAGCCGGCGCTGCGAGGCTTCGAGCCCGCGTTGAAGAAAGCCGTGGCGATTGGAGCGGCGTTCGTCCTGTCGATTGTTCTGTTCATCGTCGCGCCGCCGATGAACCTCGCTGATCTCTCGATCGGCGCGTACGACAGCCTCGTGCGCGTGCTCGCGCAAACACGCGAGGCTGCAAGCGAAAGCGGACAACTCGCTGGTCTAAACGTTCACGAATTGCTGTGGTATCGCGAAGGTCCCACCGCGACAGTCTCGGTGCGCCGCGACGGCGACACGGTTTCGATGGGTATCAACGGCCGCACGAACGCATCCGACAGCGTCTACGACATGCCGACGCAAGTGATGCTGGGCCAACTGCCGCTGCTCGTTGCGCCGCAACGCAATAACGCGCTCGTCATCGGCTTCGCGACCGGCGTAACGGTCGGCGCAATGTTGCAATCACCAATCGAGTCGGTGACGTGCGTCGAGCTGGAGCCCGCGACGATTCAGGGTTCCGAGTACTTCAACCACGTGAACAATCGGCCGCTCGACGATCCGCGCACGAAGTTGATCATCGACGATGCGCGGACTTACCTGCGCGTGACACCGAATCGTTACGACATCATCGTGAGCGAGCCGAGTCATCCGTGGGTGCCGGGCGTGGCGAATCTTTTTACCGAAGAGTTTTTCGAGCTCGGGCGCGAACGGTTGAGCGAGCAGGGCGTCTTCGTGCAGTGGCTGCAGATGTATCAGTTGTCGACGGAGAGTTTGCGTTCGGTACTGGCGACGTACCAGAAGGTGTTTCCGCACGTGATGGTATTTCGCGTCGGCGGTTTGGAGAAGGGAAAGGATCTGTTGCTGATCGGGAGCGAGCGACCGTTGAATCTCGATCGACTCGGTGAGCGTTTTGCAGATCCGCGAGTGTCGGCGGAACTGGCGCGAGCCAATCTGCACTCGGAAGCCGACGTCAGGTCGTGGTTTGTTTGTGATGAGTCGCGGCTTGGGCCGGCGGTTGCAGGAGCGCGCATTAACACAGATGACAATATGTTTATTGAGACAACCGTGCCGCGCGAGGCGTTTCGGCCGCTAATGCAGACGAACGCTGCCTGGATCGAGGCGCTGGCTACGCCTGCAAAGAATTGATGATTTTTTCGGCGGCTGACTCGCCGCTGCGGATGCAATCGGGAATACCCGCGCCGCGGTAAGCGTTGCCCGCGAGCGTGAGATTCGGTAGTTGGGCCACCTCATTCTCGATCGCCTGTACGCGATCGAGATGACCTACTTCGTATTGCGGCATCGAATTTTTCCACTTCGCGACCTCTGCGAAAATGGGCCTGTCATTTATCCGTAAAAGATCCCTTAGATCTCCTTCTACTCGGCCGAGCATTGCGGATTCCTCGAGCGCGAACATAGTAGGTTGCAGCGCGCCGCCGACGAACGCGCGCAGTAGGACGTGATCGTTTGGGGCGCGGTTCGCAAACTTCACGCTGCTGAACGAGCAGGCGATGAGCGATCGTTTCTCGACAAAAGGAACAACGAAGCCGAAGCCGTCGAGAGGATGTTGTATTGCCGCGCGGTGATACGCGAGGTTGATCGTCGCGGTCGAGGCGTACTTGATCTGATCGAGTTGGGTTGCGAGCGTCTGGTTGACGTTGGAAAGTAGTTCGGCTGCGAGGGAGGCGGGAACGGCTAAACAAAGCGCGTCTGCAGCAAGCGTTTCGCCGGAGGAGAGGTGGATTGTCCAGCTAGCGGCGGTTCGAGACAGGGACTGAACTCGCGTTTCCTTTCTGATCTCGACTTGCGTGAGTCTTTGTTCGAGCGCCTGGACCAACACTTCCATGCCACGGTCGAACGACAGAAACAAACTGTAACGCGCGCCACTCGTACCGCGCTTTTCCGCGCTGGCTTGCGAACGCGCTTTGCGCAACATCGCAATGATTACACTGCGGTAATGCCTTTCCATGTCGAGAAAGCGCGGCAGCGTCGCACGCAAACTGAGCGTCTCGGGATCGGCGGTGTAGATACCGCCAACCATCGGCTGGGCCATGCGCTCGAGCGCTTCACGCCCGAGCCGGCGCCGGACAAAGCTGGCCAACGATTCATCGGATAGTCCGTTGACGGATCTGCGCGGCAGGATCAGGTCCGCGGCCATTCGTGCTTTGCCGGCGAGACTGAAGATGTCCGTCGTCAGAAACGGCCAGATACGCGACGGCGCGAGGAGTTGAAAACCTTCGGGCACCGGACGCAGACGCCCGTTGCGCACGATGAAGCTGCGGCGATGTTCGTGGTTAGTTTGGACCAGACGCGACTCGATCCCGAGCCGTTTCGCGAGTGTGACGGCTTCGGGTTTTTCAGAGATGAACGAATCTGGACCACGTTCGAGCAGGAAGCCATCGCGCTCGTCGGTGCGAATCGTGCCGCCGAGCCGGTCGGAGGCTTCGATCAAAGTCAGACTCAGAGATGGATCGATCTCAGTGAGGCGATGCGCGGCGGCCAAGCCGGAGATACCGCCACCGATGACGACGACGCGGGCCACGAGATCACCTCACGAGGAGACAGCAGTCTGCGGGACAAACATCGTGAACGGGTCCGCGCGAGCCGACAAACCGCGGCGGCTCGTCGTACATGCGTTCGACGATCAGCTCGCGAACCATCTTCACAAACGCCGGATGGGTTCCCGCTGTCGCGGCGCGAACCATCGTCATGCCGAGTTCCTGCGCGAGGTTCTGTGCTTCGAAGTCGAGGTCGTAAACGATCTCCATGTGGTCCGAGACGAAGCCGATCGGCGCGACGACGACGTCTTTAGTGCCCTGAGCGTTTAGCTCGCGAAGATGATCACAAATGTCCGGCCCGAGCCACGGCTGCATCGGCGATCCGCTGCGACTTTGATAAACCAACCGCCACTGCTCGATCCCCAGCGCTTCCGCAATCAAACCTGCCGCTTCCTGAAGCTGCGCCGCGTACTCACAGTTCGCCGCCATCGTCTCCGGAATACTGTGCGCGGTGAAAACAAGCTGCGCCTCCGATTGCGCGTCTTCGTCCAACTTTGACCACGCCTCGCGAATGTGGTCCACGTTCGCTTCGATGAACAACGGATGATTGTAAAACGCGCGCAACTTGTCGACGCGCGGCGCCTCTGGCCCAACCGCCGCCTGCGCGTTCGCGATATTCTCGCGATACTGCCGGCAACTCGAATACGAACTGTAAGCCGAAGTGACAAACGCCAGCGCGTTCCGCACACCGTCGGCCGCCATCTGCCGCAGCGTGTCAGGCAGCAACGGATGCCAGTTGCGATTGCCCCAGTAGATCGGAAGCTTTGGTCCTTCGCGTTCGAGCTCTTCTTTCAAAGCAGCGATCAGGTCGCGGTTCTGTTGATTGATCGGACTGACGCCGCCAAACATCTCGTAGTGATGCGCGACGCTGAGCATTCGCTCGCGCGGCACGTTGCGGCCACGCAGCACATTTTCGAGGAACGGCATCACCTCGTCCATTCCTTCCGGCCCGCCAAACGAGACAACTAACAACGCATCATATTTCATGAACGAAATCTACCAACGCAATCACGTTCTCCACCGGCGTCTCCGGCAAGATGCCGTGGCCCAGGTTGAAGATATGACCCGGACGCCGATTCGCCTGGTCCATGATCCGTCTCGCTTGCGCGAGCAGCACCTCGCGATCGGCAAACAACGCTACCGGATCGAGATTTCCCATCACCGCCACATCGTGTCCAACTCGTCGCCACGCTTCATCGAGCCGCACACGCCAGTCGAATCCAATCACATCACCACCAGCTTCGCGCATCAATTCGAGCAACGCCGCTGTGCCGGTGCCGAAGTGAAGCACGGGCACGCCCGGCTTAATCCCCGCGATCACCGTGCGTGTGTGCGGCAATACAAACTCGCGATAATCATCAGGACTCAACGCGCCGACCCACGAATCAAACAACTGCACTGCCTGTGCGCCCGCGTCGATCTGCGCGTTCAAATACTTCACGAGACTCGCCGCAATCAGCGACATCATCGCGTGCCATGCGCCGCTGTCGTTATACATCAGTCGTTTTGTGTGAACGTAGTTTTTGGAGCCGCCGCCTTCAGTCAGGTAAGAAGCCAGCGTGAACGGCGCGCCCGCGAAACCGATCAACGGAATGTCAGGTTTCAACGCCGCACGTGTTTGCCGAATCGCTTCGTTAACAAAGTCGAGCGCACTAACGTCTTCAAGTTGACGAAGCCGATCGACATCCGCCGCCTGGCGCACAGGATTATGAATCACGGGACCTTCGCCATGCGCAAACTCGAGGTCGACGCCCATCGGTTCGAGGATCAGCAGGATGTCGGCAAAGATGATCGCGGCGTCAACACCGAGCCGCTCCGCAGCGGTGACCGTGACTTCAGCCGCCAGTGAAGGAGTCTTACAGAGTTCGAGAAAATTTGTCTTCGCGCGAACGGCGCGGTATTCGGGCATGTAACGGCCCGCCTGCCGCATCAGCCAGATCGGTGTGTAAGGCACCGGCTCGCGGCGGCACGCCCGCATGAAGACACTCGTTTGTAACGCTTGATCCAAAGGAGGCGAATTATACTACGCCGCAGTAAAAATTTACCGCCTCCCTTGTTCCCAGAACATTCTTACTGGTCAACCGACCTTCGTCGTCTCTTCAAAACGCCGGTCAGAGCCCCGAGGCCTGAAACCAGCAAGACGATCGATGCCGGTTCCGGTACTTCATTTATCACGAGGGAGGTCGCGCCGATGCGAACACCGATCGTGTTCGTGCTGCCGCCCTGGAGTGTGATCGTGCGCGAAATTTGCTCTGCCGCCTGGAGCATCGCGGACTGGTTTGGCCCGAGAAGCGGATGCAGCGCATCGACCTGGAAGGAGAACACTACGGAGCCATTCACCAACACGTCCATGGTCAAACCCGACTCTGCGTATTGGCCAAACGCGTCGGTCTGTACCTGCCACAGCATGGAACGTAACCCGGAGATGCTCACGTTAACGGGACCTTCCGCGCCACTCAAGACAAGTGTGCCGGTCAGCATGGCGAATCCGCCGGCGCCCCCCTGACAAGTGCAACCTCCGAGAAAGGCTGTGCTCGTGGCGCTCACGGAATTGGTGGCTCCATTCGCTATCGCCGAGGCGCTGATTCCGTTCACGAGTGCACTGGCTTGAGCGATAGGAAAGCTGCTCGAGGAGTTGGTGACTTGAGCTCCGCCGAGGATTCCGGCCTGGGCCTGAGCCGTCGCGGAGGTCGCCGTGAACTGAGCAGTTCCCACAGACGGAGTGAACTGGAGATTGTTGAAGCTGAAGGAGGTGAGCGAGAACGCGTCCGCATACGCAGTCGACGACGCGCCCAGCAGCAACCCCAACATTAGCACTCCAGCGAAAACTTTCAGCGATTTAAGTCTCATGAAACTTCCTCCTTGGTTCAGTTAAGACACTGGGCCGACCTACTGACATTCAGGGGTGAAGTCAGGTAACGCAACCAACCCGCACGTTGGGATTCGGGGATCAGTAAAGCTTGGGAAGAGACTGATGCGCTTATACACGACACCTAAAGGAGGAGCAATAAAAATGTCGGCGTCATTCATGTAGTTTTCGTCACGGCCGCCTTTGCGCCAAAAATCTCTTCTCTGTGCAACCTCCGTGTCCTCTGTGTCTCTGTGGTTCGTTTTGCTAAGAAATCATTTACCACTGAGACACAGAGGACACGGAGGTTGCACAGAGAAATCACTTCGGAACCGACTTTCAGGGCAAGGCTAGTGACGGCCGCTCGGATTGAATCGAACTTTCAAATCCGTCGCGACGTTACGAAACTCGTCGCCCTAATTTGACACTAACAACCAGTCGCCGTTTCATCATGGTGCAAAACGGAGTTTTCAGGACTACAATGACTCCGTTCGAAACCCTTAACTACTGGCCTGCAAGGACCTGAGCCCGGC
>DASXXL010000236.1:0-4273 GCA_036503085.1 Pyrinomonadaceae bacterium
TTGAGCTGAGACGATCGTCTCCCGGTCCTAAAAGCAAACTCGGGTTCATGATCACGAGCCGCAGTCCTTTGCCCTGAAAGCGTTCGAGTGCGGCCATCTCCTGGTAAGCCTTGCTCGCGTAGTACGGCCAGCGCGAGATGATTTCGAGTGGTTGCGGATAGGTTTCGTCCGGGATGACGTCTCCGTCTTTGGTGACGGCAATCGTGCCGCTTGTCGAAGCGAGCACGATTGTCTTCGTGCCCGCGGCTTTGGCGGCGTCGCATAACAGCCGCGTGCCTTCGACGTGAATGTCGTACATCTCGCGCGAGTCTTTGCGCTCACGCGAGACTTTGCCGGCGAGATGGTAGATCTCGCTGATACCTTCGACCGCGCGTTTGTTGTCTTCGGCGTTGGTGATCGAGCCCTCGAACGTCTCGACGCCGAGATCGACGAGCCAATCGGGAATCGACGTCGCCATCACGCGAATGTCGCGCGCGCCTTCGTCGATGAGTTGGCGCACGAGATGCGCGCCGAGAAACCCGGTGCCGCCGGTGACGAGCGTCGTCGCGCGCTGGCGTTTCTCGATCGCCGCGCGACGCTTCGTGCCGGACGCGGCGGTCGTCATTCGTGCGGTGCGCTTGGTGGACGACTTCGTGGCCATTAAACTGCCATGCTCTCCTCGGGCTCTTCGATTAACTGCACCTTCCGCTCGCTGCGCCATTGCTTCCGCAGCGCTTTCAGATCGAACGGCGTGCGCGTGCGATCGCGCAGGTTCACCACCTCATGCCGCACCTTCGCGGCGATTAAGCGGTATGCCTCGGCGCGCGCCAGGCCGCGCGTCATCTCTTCCAGTTCTTCGTAAGCAAGAAATTGACCGATGCGGGCGCCGACTTCGCGGTTCTTGATGAGCGTCGTGCCTTTCGGCATCGCTTCGTACGTGCCTTCGAGATACATGGGCAGGATGCCGACGCGCGCGTGCAGAGCGAGATAGCCGACGACGGGTTTGAAATCGGCCATGACGCCCGTCATCGAGCGCGTGCCTTCGGGGAAGATCAGCGCGTTGTAACCCTGATCGAGAAACGAGCGCGCGTGTCGCAGCGATTGTCGTAACGAACCGGTGCGCTCCATCGGCACGAGGTTCGTGAAGTTTTCCATCACCGCGCGTTTGTACTTCGTATCGAAGAAATAATCAGCCGCGGCGAGCGCCACCATGTCTTTGCCGTACTCGCCCAGGGCCATCTTCGTCAGACCCATGTCGAGGTGCGAACAATGGTTTGCGGCGACGATGAAATTCGTGTGCGGCGGAATGTTCGAACGCCCTTCGTAATGCGTGCGCAGAAACTGGTCGTACAGGAAACGCTGCAGGAAGTCGCCGGCTTTCGTTCCCGCTGTGCGCACGAACGCCGGAATGTGAATCTCGTCGTCTTTCTTCGGTTCGTCGGGGCGAAGGTCGCGCTTGGCCGAAGCGCCGGGCCGGCGATTGACGACGCTCAGCAGCTCGCGCAGATCTTGAATCTCGTTGAATCGCTCGGGCGCGGAGATCGAGCCGCCCGCGTTCTCGATCGCGGTCGCGAGTTCGACGAACATCAAACTGTCAAAGCCGAGATCGCTGAGGCGCGTGTCGATCGCGACTTCTGAACGCGGCCTGTTCGCGACCGTCGCCACAATACCCATCAACCACAACGAATCCGCGTCCTGAGATTCCTGGGCCAGCGTTTGTCTTCCCGATTTCTGTTTTTCTTCGAGCGCTTCCATGATGCTCACGACTTCGCGCCGTTTCACTTTGCGCGTCGCCGTGCGCGGCAACTCGATGTCCGTGAAGTGCAGCACTTTCACGCGCTTGTAGTAAGGCAGAGAAGCGGAGACTTCGCGGAAATGCTCTTCGACGAGCCGGTGCAGCTCCGCACGCGAAAGGGAAATGTCGTACTCGTCATCAGCAACGACGAGGCACGCGACCTTCTCACCGATGCCGTCCGCGAGTCCGACAATGCTCAGCTCCTTCACGTACGGCGAATTCGCGTAAACTTCTTCAAGCTCGTCGGGATAGACGTTCTTGCCGTTCGTATCGACGATGATCTCTTTCGAGCGGCCGACGAGATACAGATTGCCGTCTTCGTCGACGCGGCCGAGATCGCCCGTGTAGAGCCAACGATCGACAAGCGTCGCACGCGTCGCGGCTTCGTTCTCGTAGTAACCGAGCATCACGTTTGGACCACGCGCGATCACTTCGCCAACACCACTCGCGTCCGGCTCCGCGATGCGCACTTCAACGCCGGGCAAAGGCTTGCCCACGGTTCCGGTCAACATGCGATTCTCCGGCCGCGTGACCGTCAACACCGGCGACGCTTCAGTCAAACCGTAACCTTCGAGAATCGTGAAGCCGAGTCCGTGGAAATCGCGCTGGATCTTCTCGCTTAACGCCGAACCGCCACTGATGAAATAACGAATGCGGCCGCCGAGTCCTTCGTGAATCGGATAGAACAGCACCTGGCCCAGGTTTACGGACGTCTTGTCGCGCAGCCACGCATTGGCCCAGATCAGATTATCGGCGGTCTTGCCGATCCAGTCGCTGTGTTCGTAAAGACGGTTCTTGATGCGCCGATGCAGCAGTTCCCACAACGCGGGCACGCCGACCATGCCGGTGACGTGACCGTTTTTGATCGCCTTCGCGAGCGCATCGCTCGTGAGCTCGGGCAGGTACGTGATCTGCGCGCCGCGACTGAGCGGAGTTAGGAAGCCGGTCGAGAACTCAAAGGTGTGATGCAGTGGGAGCACCGACAACACGCCGTCGCTGATCGACATGTCGAACACTGACGACAACATCGACACCATGCTCGTCAGGTTGCGATGCGAGAGCATGACGCCTTTCGGTTGGCCTGTCGTGCCCGAAGTGAAGATCAACGAAGCGACGCTTTGCGCATGTACGCGTTGCGGCAGCAGCGCGATGCGTTCGTCCTCGGTCTGCTCGTCCGGCAGCTCGAAGACTTCGTTGTAAGTCCAGAGACGCGTGAGTCCCTGCTGCTCGAGTTGTTCGCGCAGGTCGGGCTTGTCTTCGAGGACTTTCTCACTAGTAATGATTCCGGCCGCGTTTCCCGCGCGCGCGAAGTTGAGAATCTCACTCGTCGAACTTTCCGGATCGCACGGAATGCAAGTCGCGCCGGTTTTCAACACGCCGAAATAAGTCATGCCCCACTCGGGCGCGTTCGCACTGACAAGCATCACGCGATCGCCATGCTTGATCCCCCGGCTCACGAGGAACCCTGCCACACGCGTCGCGAGCTCGCGCAGGTCGGCGTACGTGTATTGCTCTTTGCGTCCGTCGCGCTCGATGCGCATCGCAACGCGCGTCGCGTGACGCTTCGTGGAAGTCTCAAACAACTCGAGCAGATCGCGATACGTGTAAACACGCTTCGGCTGCGCGCGCATCTCGTCTTCGAGCGTGGGAAACACCCACTTCGTCAAGCCCGGCAAATGAATGTTGAGCCAGTAGTCGTACCAGTCAAACCTTTCCGGGTTCCACGTGAGTAGCGAACGCTCATCTTCGCTGATGCGATCGAACAGCGCGCGCACGTTGTCGCAACGAAACACGTAAGCATTCTCGACAGTGAACGGGCGAAACATGTCGAACGCTTCGGTCGTCTCGCGCGTCATCTCTTCGACGCGTTCGACCTTGTCTTTCACCATGTCAATCACTTCGCCGACGCGCCCGCCGCCCCAGTGCGGCCGCACGCGATCCAGTAGCGACGACGCTTTCTTCGCGGTCGCATTGAACATCGGTACCGACGTGTTCTCGAACTTCGACACCGTCACCACGCGCGGTTCCATGCGCGCGCCGATGCGGTTCAGAACCTTGACGCCGCTGTCTTTCTCTTCTTCGTAGTAGCGGCGCTTGTCGAGACCGCAGAGACCGACGATGCGTTCCATGTTGTTGGCGTTCGAATCGCCCGTGGCCGCCTGGTAGACGAGTCGCGGTTCTTCTACGCACGCCTGCGCCGAAACGGCGAGCATCACCGATGCGACCTGGTCCACGGGTGTGATGTCGAGGATCAGCTTCGGATCGGCGGGAATTTGCGTCTGTCCTTTGCGAATGAGAAAGATGATCGGCGCAGTGGTAGTAAAGCCTTCGTTCCAACCCGGGAACGGATATGCCATCGCCGACTCGACAATGCTCGGACGCACGATCGCGCGCACCATGTCTTTCTCAGCCGCGACGAGTTGCTCGCCGAGCGACTTCGTGTACGTGTAAATATTGGGCCAACCCCAGTACGCAGCGCGTTCTACGCCGAGATCCGTC
>DASXXL010000237.1:0-1647 GCA_036503085.1 Pyrinomonadaceae bacterium
AGTCGCAGCTCGACTACTGGCGGAAGCAGTTGAACAACCTGCAAATGCTCAAGCTGCCGCTGGACCATCCGCGGCCGCCGGTGCAGAGCTTTCGTGGCGCACGAAAGACGGCAACAATTAGGCTGCCGGTTAGCGAAGCGCTGATGGATCTCGCACGCAGCGAGGACGCGACTCTCTTCATGGTGCTGCTGGCGGCGCTCAGTGTTCTGCTCTCGCGCTACAGCGGACAGCACGACATCGCCATCGGCACTCCAGTCGCGAATCGCATTCGCACCGAACTCGAAACACTGATCGGTCTGTTCGTCAACACACTCGTTCTTCGTCTCGACACGACAAGCAGCGATAGTTTCCGCAATCTTGTCCGGCAAGCCCGCGAGGTATGTTTGGGCGCCTACGCGCATCAGGACGTGCCGTTCGAGAAGCTTGTCGACGAGTTGCAGCCCGAGCGCAGCCTGAGCCACACACCGCTCTTCCAGGTGATGTTGGTGCTGCAAAATCTTCCGCAACGCGCTTTGAATCTCGAAGGTTTGCGACTCGAAGGATTGCCGACGGAATCAGGAATGGCGAAGTTTGACCTCACCTTCGTGATCACCGAATCCGCGCAAGGTCTCGAATGCACGTTGGAATACAACCGGGATTTGTTCGAGGCAAACACGATTGCGCGCTTGCTCGGTCAGTTTCGTACGCTGCTGAAAGCGGCAGCTCTCAATCCTGACAAGCCGCTCGCGACGCTGCCGTTGCTGAACGCTGCGGAACGCCGCGGCCTGCTTGCTCAATGGATTGGATCAAGTGTCGATTGCTCGCGATCCGAGAGCCTTCATGAATTGTTCGAAGAGCAAGTTTCACGTACGCCCAACGCATTCGCCGTTACCTTCGAAGATCAACAACTCACTTACGCGGAATTGAACTCACGCGCTAACCGGCTTGCTCACTACTTACAAAAACACGGCGTCGGTCCCGACGTGCCGGTCGCGCTGTGTCTCGAGCGTTCGCTCGACATCGTCGTGGCGATTCTTGGTGTGCTCAAAGCCGGTGGCGCTTACGTGCCGCTCGATCCGATGTATCCGAAAGAGCGGCTCGCGTTCATGCTCGACGACACGCAAGCGGCCATTCTCCTGACGCAACGGCACCTGCTAGATCGTTTACCAGATGCGCCATGTCCAACTCTTGCGCTCGACGCTGACTACGAACTGCTCCTGGCCGAGAGCGAAGAGAACCCGCAAAGCGGCGCCACTGCCGCAAACACGGCTTACATCATTTTCACTTCCGGTTCGACCGGCAAAGCGAAAGGCGTGCTCATCACGCACTCGAACGTCACGCGCTTGTTCACATCCGCGGCACGCTGGTTCAACTTCGACGCGAATGATGTTTGGACGTTGTTTCACTCTTATGCCTTCGACTTCTCGGTGTGGGAGTTGTGGGGCGCGTTGCTCTACGGCGGCCGGCTCGTCGTCGTGCCGTATCAGGTTAGCCGCGCGCCGGAAACGTTATACGAGCTGCTGCATCGCGAACGCGTCACGGTGCTAAATCAAACGCCTTCCGCTTTTCGGCAGTTGATACGTGTCGAGGAAGGCGAGACTGAGTTGCCGGAACTCTCGCTGCGCTACATCGTCTTCGGTGGCGAAGCACTCGATCCGGCGAGTCTCA
>DASXXL010000238.1:0-9835 GCA_036503085.1 Pyrinomonadaceae bacterium
ATGCTGCACGGCGGCCATTTGAAGCCGGAGTTTTATGACTCATGGGCCAACTACTTTGTGAAGTTCATCCGCGCCTACGAGCGCGAAGGCATTCCGATCTGGGGCATGACGATTCAAAACGAACCGATGGCCACGCAGAAATGGGAGTCGTGCATTTACTCCGCCGAACAGGAGCGCGATTTTCTCAAGCATCATCTCGGGCCAACGATTCGCAAAGAGCGGCTCGCGGACAAGAAGATCATCGTGTGGGACCACAATCGCGATCTCATTTACCAGCGTGCGCGCACGATTCTCGACGACCCGAAAGCCGCGCAGTACGTTTGGGGTGTCGGTTATCACTGGTACGAACCGTGGAGCGGCGGCGAGCCGATGTTCGACAATGTGAAACTCGTGCGCGAAGCGTTTCCCGATAAGCACCTGATCTTTACGGAAGGCTGCGCCGATTCGTTCACGCCGGAGAGACTCAAGGATTGGAAGCTCGGCGAACTTTATGGCCGTTCGATGATCAACGACTTCAACAGCGGCACGGTCGGATGGACCGATTGGAACGTGTTGCTGGACGAGCAGGGCGGGCCGAACCACGTGCAGAACTTCTGCTTCGCGCCCGTACATGCCGACACGCGCACCGGCGAGCTGGTCTATACCAACTCTTATTACTACATCGGGCACATCTCGAAGTTTGTCGTTCCGGGCGCGAAGCGAATCGCGAGTTCACCGAGCCGCAGTCCGCTGTTGTCGACTGCGTTTCTTAATCCCGACGGCACTATCTCAGCGGTGGTGATGAATAGGACCGATCAGAAGCTCGCTTATTTCCTGTGGCTCGACGAGCAGGCAGCAGAAGTCGAGAGTTTGCCGCACTCGATTCAGACGCTAGTGTTTTGATCAGTTGAGTTTGACGCCGACGCCTTCGTTCGGATCGCGGCGGAAAAAACCCCAGAGAATGACTATGAGGCCGATCACGCCGACAACGGCCACGATGTAGACGCCATACTTGCCGAGGAATTGCGAACTGAAGATCTTGACGAGGATGATTGCGAGCAGGAAGTAGAACAGGCGTTGGAGTGGTCCACGGCGGAAGAGCCACATCGGGCGGCTGGGCACGTGGGCCAGCTCTTCGTACGAAGCGAAATCCGGTACTGACTTTTGTTCGGTCGCAGGAGTTCGTTGCCCGGCGGCGGCAGCAGTTTGCGTTCCTTGGCTGGTGATTTTCGGCGCGCCGCATTGCCAGCAGTGCGCGTACTTATCCTCGATCCCGTTGCCACAGTTGCTACAGCGCCACATGATTTGGCGCAAGATATTATTCCTTTGCGGCCTTTAGTCAAGCGCTAAAGGCACGAGGAGTGGTACCGTGCTTGAGCTGCTTCTCTGTGTAACTCTGTGTTCTCTGTGTCTCTGTGGTTAGGTTTTTCCGGCAATCAGTTAACGACAGAGGCACAGAGAACACAGAGTTACACAGAGAAACGCCGACGCGTTTCCGCAAGGACTCGCACGATCAAATCTTTCGTGAGTCGTAAGCCCAGTGCAAAAGTGCTTGGCGCTGCTTCGGGCGGCACTCGATTTCGCGTGGCGGGCAGTGCTTCTCGATCTGCGCGATGTGACGCCGCATCGCACGCCAGCGTCTGATCTGCCGCTCGTCGTCCGGACAGCGCCGGCCGAGGTAGTAACGGCAGTACCATTGAAACCAGCCGCGCGGATCCTCGTGATAGATCCAGCCCTTCTTGCGCCACACCGACAGCGGAACCGACGCATTCACGCCGAAATAGTTGAGCCCCGGATCGCGACGCTGCGGCGATAACTTTGCCTTGCGAAACCACGACGCGGGAAACTCGTCTTTGCAATCAGTCATGTACTTCCCGCCAAACACGCCGAGCTCGAGCATCTCTTTCGGCGTCAGCTCCGGCGTGAATTCCGGGTCAAAGTTCTTGCCAATCGGCTCCGTGCAGAAGTACACATAACCGGACTGCATTCGATCGTTGACTTCAACGCGCCGCCTTTTCATTGCTTATGAAATCACTCGCTCTCCTCGCTGCTCTGTTCGTGCTGGTTTCGGCCGCGCACGCGCAGCGAGTTGATCTAATCGCAAACAGCGATGGCCGTAAGACCATGAGCCTCGATGGCCAGTGGCAAACGATCGTCGACCCGTACGAATCTGGTTACTACGATTATCGTTATCAACCGAACCCGAATGGTTATTTTAAGAACGCCAAACCGAAAACCAAAAGCGATCTGATCGAGTATGACTTCGACAGCTCGAGCACGTTGAAAGTGCCGGGCGATTGGAACACGCAGTCGGACCAGTTGTTCTTTTACGAAGGCAGTGTTTGGTACAAGAAGTCGTTCGATTATCAGCGCCGGCCGAATTCGCGTGTGTTCGTTTACTTCGGCGCCGCGAATTATCTCGCGGACGTTTATCTGAACGGCGAAAAACTCGGTCAACACGAAGGTGGTTTCACGCCGTTCAATTTCGAGATCACGAATCTGCTTCGCGACAGCGGGAATTTTCTCGTCGTTAAAGTCGACAACAAGCGCCGGCGCGATGCGGTTCCGACGTTGATGACGGATTGGTGGAACTATGGCGGACTCACGCGCGACGTGAAGCTGATCGAGACGCCCGCGACGTTTATTAACGACTACTTCATTCAGCTTCAGAAGGGTTCGCGCGATCGTGTAGTTGGTTGGGTGAAGTTGAATGGCGCGCAGTTCAATCAAAGAATCATCGTGCGTATTCCGGAAGCGGGAGTTGCGAAAGCATTTGATACGGATGCGAGTGGCAAGGCTTTAGTAGACTTCACTGCGGACCTGAAGCTGTGGTCGCCGGAGAGTCCGAAGCTCTACGACGTGATAATTGAAGGCGAAACGGATCAGGTACGCGACCAGATCGGCTTTCGCAGTATTGAAACGAGAGGCACGGAGATTCTGCTGAACGGGCGACCGATCTTTTTACGTGGCGTGAGTATTCACGAGGAAGCGCCGTTTCGCGGCGGCCGTGCGTACAGCCGCGAAGACGCGCAAACGCTGCTCGGTTGGGCCAAGGAGCTCGGCGCGAATTTCGTGCGGCTGGCCCACTATCCGCACAACGAGCACATGGTTCGCGAAGCCGATCGGATGGGTATCATGGTTTGGTCGGAGATTCCGGTGTACTGGACCATTCTTTGGGAGAACCCGGCGACGCTCGCGAATGCGCGGAACCAGTTGAGTGAGATGATCGCGCGCGACAAGAACCGCGCCGCGGTCGTGATTTGGTCCATGGCGAACGAGACGCCGCTGAGCGAGGCGCGTTTGTCATTTCTGCGAAATGTCGCTGGTTATGCGCGGAACCTCGATTCGACTCGACTGCTCTCGGCGGCAATGGAACGTCACTACGTCGGCGCGACGACGCAGATGATTGACGATCCGTTGGGCGAGTTTTTGGACGTGCTTGGGTGTAACGAGTATGTCGGTTGGTACGATGGTCTGCCTGATAAAGCCGATCGACTCGAGTGGCGCACGAAGTATGAGAAGCCGCTGATCATGAGTGAGTTTGGCGGCGATGCGTTGTTTGGAAATCACGGTGATGTGTTGGCGCGTTGGACCGAGGAATATCAGGAGAATCTCTATCGACACCAGATCGCGATGCTGAAGCGCATCCCGTTTCTGCGCGGCACGACGCCCTGGATACTGATGGACTTCCGCTCGCCGCGTAGACCGTTGCCGAAGATTCAGGACTACTGGAATCGCAAGGGTTTGATTTCGAATCGTGGTGAGAAAAAGAAGGCGTTTTACGTGCTGCGGCGGTACTATAGCGACCTGCAGAAATAACGCGCCTCGGACTTGAAGAAAGGAACCAGCATCATGGTTAAGCCAACGATTTCTCGTCGCGGTTTTTCGAAGTTGGTGGGTGTGGGTGCGGCTTATGCGCTTGTCGCCGGAAGCGCGCGCGGGTCAGTGGCCGCCTCGATATCCGCGTCGGCCGCAGAGGCGCGGGCCGCGCTTGCGAGCGTTGTTCGGCTGAGTTCGAACGAGAATCCTTATGGGCCATCGCAGGCGGCGTTGAAGGCGATGACGGATGGATTCAGTCTCGCGTGGCGCTATCCGGATGAACATGCGGACCTGCTGGTTGAGGAGTTGGCGCGGATGAACGCCGTGCCGGCGGAGCAGATACTGCTTGGTGATGGCTCGGGTGAGATTTTGAAGCTCGCGGCCGCAGCGTTTACGAATAAGGACAAGCAGATCATCTTGGCGAATCCGACGTTTGAGGCGATCGGGCGTCATGCGAGTGTGGCGCGTGCTGAAGTCGTGAAGATCGATTTGACGTCGAGTTACGGCCACGACCTCGCGAAGATGCTGGCGGCTGCGAACGGCAGTGTTACTGCAAACACGAATGGCTCTAGTTCCGCGGATAGCGCCGGGCTTGTTTACATCTGTAACCCAAACAATCCGACCGCGAGTATCACGCCCAAGAACGAGCTCGCCGAGTTTCTGGCGAAGGTCTCACCCGCGACGACTGTTTTAGTCGACGAGGCTTATCACCATTACGTCGAAAGCAACGATTACGAGAGTTTGATTCCGCTCGTGAAGCAGTATCCGAACCTGATCGTAGCGCGTACATTTTCGAAAATCTACGGCATGGCTGGGCTGCGCTGTGGTTACTGTGTCACGCAACGCGCAAACATCGAGCGGATGCGCACGCATCAGACGTGGGACAGCGTCAATATCATGGCGCTGGTCGCTGCTTTAGCGAGTCTGAAAGATCCCGAACAGGTGAGTCGCGGACGCAAACTCAACAGCGAAGTTAAAAAGAGTATTTGTGCGGAGCTCGACGCCCTCGGCTATCGCTACATCCCCTCCCACGCAAACTTCATGATGATCGACCTTCGCCGCGAAGTGCGATCCATCATCTCAGCACTGCGCACTCGCGGCGTCGAGGTCGGTCGTCCCTTCCCCGCCCTCCCCAACCACCTGCGCGTCACCATCGGCACTGCCCCGGAGATGAAAGCGTTCCTCTCAGCGTTTCGAGAAGTTATGGTCTAAGCGGCGCTGCGCTGAATCTCGCGGAACTTTGATACTGCCGAAAATTTCGGTGGCTGTTACCTCACGACGGCAATGACTTTTCAATGGGATTCGATCAAGGCCCGGCTAAATCTGTGGAAGTACGGCGTTTCGTTTGCGGAGGCGAGTACTGCGCTATTAGATTCTCTTGCGAAGACCGCCTTAGACCCAGACCATTCTGTGGACGAGTATCGGTTCATTACCTTTGGTTTATCAGCGCGGCAAAGACTGTTAGTTGTGTCGTATACTGAACGCGATGAAATAGTCCGATTGATTAGCGCTCGATTGGCAACCCGCGGCGAGCGAGAGATTTATGAAGAATATTAAGCGAGACTTGGACGATCCGTTACGGCCTGAGTACAGGCGTTCCGATTTCGGCGAGATGGCCCGAGGTAAACATGCCACTGCCCAAGTCGAGCTTACTGAACTCGTTCGTTTATTAATTGCGTGTATTGGTGAAGATGAGAACTTGACGATTAGTTATTATTCTACGGGCAATCACGTTACGACTCGCAAGAGAGGTGATTGGACCTACGAATTCGACAACGCATCTCAGGTTACTCTGCGTTTCTGGCTAAACGACTTCGAAAACCTCGACGAAGCAGTAGCAATTCCACCTCGTGTTATCGCTCCTCGGGAAAGGCTCAAAGATCTACTACTTCAACATGTGCGAATTCTGAAGACGCGAGTACGCGAGTTCGAATAACGTCGCATCGTGCAACCCCAGGTTTGTTTCACCGTTATCCTATAGTGACTCGGATATGAGATTTCTCCGGGGCTCTCGCTTTGGCGGAGATACGGACCTCTACGCTGTGGCCCAAACGATTCAAAACAGCAAATAAACGATCGACGGAAAAGCCGGAGAGCTGGCCGCGCAAGAGACGCGACACTTTCGGCTGGTCCAAGCCAATCCGTTCTGCTGTTTGCGATTGGGTCCAACGCCTCTCAGCGATCAATTGCGCAATCTTGCTGGCGAGTTTCGCTTTCAGCAAACGTTCTTCTGAATCCGCAAAACCGAGATCAGTGAAGACGTTGCCGCTGCTCGTTTGAACTTTCTCGCGATGGCTGCCAGCTTTTCTTGTCTTCGGCGGCTTTAATGTTGTTTTCATGCGGAAGATCCTTATATCGAGTGACGCCGATGGTAGTCTGCGGCGGCCGTTTTCAACCGTTGCTTGATGAGGTCAATATCGATTTTTGGTGTAGCCGCACCTCGCTTGGATTTCTTTTGAAAAGCGTGGAGCACGTACACCACGTCAGCATATTGCACCGTGTAAACAGCACGATAAGCATCACCGTGGTGATCTTCGACTATTTCCAAAACCGCTGCGCCACCGAATCCGCGAAGCGGCTTCGCCGTTGGAGCTTTTTGTCCTAACTGAGCTTGATACAATGCGTATCCCATTACGTCCTTCACTTCAGCAGGAAATGACCTGAGATCCTTCAGTGTGGATCCAACCCAAATGAGAGTCTTGAACTTGTGAGGCTCGTTCACTGACATGATTATGCTTTATCTGGCATGGCCGCGCAACGGCGAACATTATCACGAAGATCGCTAACTCTGTCGTATACTGCGCCCTATGTTTGCACAACCAGCGAACTGGTTAAGCTTGTTCGCCACGTTTCTGCTGCTCGCAATGACCTTTGTCGGCGCAGAGCCGCGCTCACGAGAAATGTCAGTGAGCGAGAAAGCCGAGATGCGTTGTGGGTGGTTTAGTAATCCGACGCCGGCGAATGCGTCGCTATACGATCGCGATGATGAGTGGATCATCTCCGTGCAGGGCGGATACCAGGCCGAAGGAGATTGGCCGGAGTTTTCGCCGAAGCAGTGGGTCGAGACGAACGTACACTATGGCTATGGCTGCGCCTGTCTTAGTGTGCAGGTGGACCACTCAAACAACCGCGTGATTAAAATCGAAAGCGCGCGAGCTCGCCCTTTATCCACGTGCCGCCGCGACCGCGCACTCCGCAAGTGGGACTTCAAGTGAACGACGGCTGGCCCAATGGAGCCGACTTAGTGAAGTCACTCAAAGCCTGAAACGGACCTTACCGCCGCGCTTATGCCCAAACGCCGCCAGATCATAATCATCGCTGGACCTAACGGCGCCGGGAAAACAACATTCGCGCGGGAGTATCTAGTCAAAGAAGCCGACTGTCCGGATTTCGTCAACGTAGATCTTATCGCCGCGGGTTTATCACCTTTCGATCCCGACCGCGCGGCGATTCGCGCCGGACGCTTGATGACCTCTGAGATCGAACGGCGCGTTCGCAAAGGTGAGAGCTTTGCATTTGAAACAACCTTGAGCGGACATGGTTATGCGCGGATGATTCCGACGTGGCGACGGGCAGGTTACCGCGTGAGACTGATTTTTCTGAGCTTACCGACTGCTGAGATTGCGATAGCGCGAGTGGCGATGAGGGTAGCGCAGGGTGGACACAATGTCGCGAACGCCGTTATTCGTCGCCGGTTCGATTCCGGACTGCGCAACTTTGAGGACGTTTATATGAACCTGGTGGACAGGTGGGAGTGGTACGATAACGCCGGAACTGGGCCTAGGTTGCTTTGGCAGGGAGGTAACGCGAGATAAAGAATGGGTAAGGTCTATTCACAGTCGCGCGAAATAGAAGACACGCTTCGTGCGTTGCGGCGCGCGGCGCGGCGGGCGCTAGAACTCGGCATTGAAACCGGAACGCCTGTTTATGTAGTTGAGGACGGAAAGATTGTTGATCTGACGAAGCGTAAGAGACCGGGAACAAAAACGAACAATACAAAAACGAAGAGTATAAGAACGAAGACTACAAAGGCGACAGCAGAGAGGACGAAGGCAAAGACCACAAATACAGCCAAACCCAAACCACGCCGCCCTTCACGTTAACTTCACAAAATACCGGCGCCAGACAAAAACGCCCGATCCCAACAACACACCAAGCCCACAAATCTGCAAGGTACTAATCAAGAATTTCCGCCAATAAGAGGGTTGAGGATACGAGAAAGTGCGCAACACGAACATTCCCACATTCTTGTCCGCGCCGCCGATATTGTTAGCGGCCCCTACAATCGAGTTGCCGGCACACGCTCCGCTCGTGAGCGTGCCATCGGCCTCTTTGGCGTACACACGATAAACGAACCCGGGTTCATACGTGGCATCACACTCATTGCCATCGGCAAAGATAGCGACGACCGTTCCAGCGGATCCTTTCAAAGATCTGGTCACCTTGAACGTGGAGGCGAAGGCGAAGCGCGAGCTCAAAGGTAAGCTGGTCGTGCGAATCAACTCGCCTTCGAAAACAACGTCAGCGTTCTTGTAACTCTCCACCGGCGAGAGCGGAAGACAGTCACACGCCAACGCAGTCTCACAAGCAATCATCATCAACAAAAGCGTCGTCGAAATTACAGCTATTCGCATTTCAATTTACTCCCGGTGAGTCGCGCATTATATACCCAACGCCGAAACAAATCTCGCCCGACCTCCGTAGTATGCGACAATCAGTTCGAACAGCAGTCTCAACCTGAACAATCTACGTGAGCACGATGACTACACCTTCTCTCAGACTACAAAAATTTCGCGGAGCGTATATTTTTTCGGGCATTCTTTCGCGCGAAGCCGCCTTGCTCTGCGTCCTGATGTTGATGCCGCTGATGGTTCGCGCGCAGGACGCACAGTGGCCGCAGTTTCGCGGCCCGCAGTCGAACCCGGTCGGCACTCACGCGCAGCTTGCCGAGCGATGGTCCAAGACGGAAAACGTAGAGTGGGCTCAGGAGATTCCGGGACGAGGCTGGTCTTCACCGATCGTCACCGGCGGCAAAGTCTACCTAACAACCGTCACCACCGACGGCAAATCGAAAGAGCCGCAAGCCGGCACCGAATACAGCAACGAGTACGTCGCCGAACTGCAAAAACAAGGATTGTCCGGCCCGGAAATCATGAAGCGCCTGACGGAGCGGGATCTCGAGCTGCCTAGTGAGGTAACTGTACATTATCTGTTGTATCGTCTCGACCTAAAAACCGGCAACGTGGAGTGGAAGAAAGAGTTTTACACGGGCCACCCACCGGGCGGGCGTCATCGCAAAAACAGCTTTGTTTCCGAAACACCCATCACCGACGGGAACTCGATCTATGTGTTCGTCGCCAATCTCGGCTTGTGGGCTTTCGATCTGAAAGGCAACGTCACCTGGACCACTCCGTTTGACGCAAACCCGATCTATCTCGATCTCGGCACCGGCAGCTCACCGGCGCTCGCCGGCAACCTGCTCATCGTCTTGTGCGACAACCAGAAACAGCAGTACATCGCCGCTTACGATAAGCAAACGGGCAAGCAGGTTTGGCGCACCGAGCGAGACCTCGGCGGCAACGAACCGCCGCGCCAGCGATCCGGCTGGGCCACCCCGTACATTTGGCAACACCCGTTGCGAACAGAAATCATCACGCTTGGACCACAGACCGTGGTGAGTTACGACCTCAAAGGCAAAGAATTGTGGCGACTCTCGGGCACAGCCGCGACGCCCGTGCCGACGCCCTTCGCTTACGAAGGACTGCTCTACATCAATGGCGGCCGCGGACGCCCGCTGTTCGCGATCAAGCCCGGCGCATCCGGCGACATCTCGTTGAAAGAGGACCAGACGTCAAACGATTACGTCGTGTGGTCGCAACCGCGCGGCGGAACTTACCTGCCGTCGTCAATCGCTTACAACGGAGCGATCTACACGCTCACCGAAACCGGCATCCTGAATCGTTACGACGCCAAGACCGGCAAGCAGACTTACAAAACTCGTATCGATCCCGCGGCCACGGCCTTTACCACTTCGCCG
>DASXXL010000239.1:0-4541 GCA_036503085.1 Pyrinomonadaceae bacterium
GGTGTGCCCGAAGAGGAACGTGACGAAAAACTGCGCTGGGTACTTTCGTTTTCCGGGCTCGAAGGCCGGGAAAACCAGATCACCGGCAGTTTACCGGGCGGTTGGAAACAGCGCGTCGCTTTTGGGGCCGCCATCATGCACGAGCCTTCCGTGTTGTTTCTCGACGAACCGACTTCCGGCGTCGATCCACTTGCGCGGCGCGCGTTCTGGTCCATGATCAATCAACTCGCCGATGGCGGCGCGGCAATCCTCGTCACGACTCACTATCTCGAAGAGTCGGAACAGTGCAATCGTCTCGGACTGATGGTCGCGGGTGAACTGGTCGCTGAAGGTCGTCCGGGTCAACTCAAGTCAGAGCAAAAGGATCGTTTGTTTGAGTTTGTAGTGGATCGGCCGCAGGCCGCGAGCGATCTGTTGAAGCAGGAGATAGAAGGTTGGCGCGTTTCCCTCTTTGGCGACCGCCTGCACGTGATCACCAGCGAAGCGAACCAGGCGCAGCGGATCGCAGACAAGCTTAAAGCAGCAGGAATCAACGTCGCGAGCATGCGCGAGGCGCAGTTCTCGATGGAAGACGTCTTTATCAGCATCGTCGCGCAGGCGCAGCAACGCCGCGCAACAGTTTCTTAATCCACTGTCTACGGCGGTTCGCTTGGCGAGAAGCCGTAGGAACAGGGATTTTTCGGAAGAGAGCCAGATTCAGGATGCGACGCATCATTGCTCAGACTCGAAAGGAACTAACGCAGATCGTGCGCGACTGGCGCACGCTGATCCTCGCATTGATCCTGCCGCTGATCCTGTTGATGCTGCTCGGCAACGCGATCTCGCTTTCAGTTACAGACATGCCGATCGTGGTTCAGGACCTCGACGACTCGCCCTCTTCACGCGAATTGATCGCCGCCTTTCGTTCTTCGTTAACCCTGCGCGTCGTCTCGTGGCCTACGGACAAACAGCCGGTCGAGGCGTTGACTTCGAACACGGCCCAGGCGGCACTGATCATCCCCGTGCACTTCGAACAAAATCTCAAGCGCGGCGTTGATGCGCCCGTGCAGTTGATTGTCGACGCGGCCGACGCAAACACTGCGCGACTCACGGCGGGTGACGCCAGTCAGATCATCGCCGCACACAACCGAACATCACGGCCAAACGCCGCGCAACAACCCGTGCGCGCCGCCATTCGACTCTGGTACAACCCCGACCGTTCGTCGAAGAAGTTCTATGGACCAGGCATCTTCGTCCTGGCCTTGTCGATCTTCCCGCCGCTGCTCGCGGCCCTCGCGATGGCGAAAGAAGAAGATCAAAAAACGATCCTGCAGGTCTACGTCTCGAATATTCCCGCGTCGGAATTTCTGCTCGGAAAAGTGCTCACGTTCATGACTGTCGCTCTCGCCGAGGCGGCCGTGATGCTCGTATTGCTGTTCACGTATTTTGGTTTGAGCTTCGCGGGCGATCCGACTCCATTCGTGATCGCGACGATTCTTTACGCGTTCTGCGTCGCCTCGTTCGGCACGATGATCGGCGCGACGATTTCCAATCAGGCGGCCGCGATGCAGGCGGTCGCACTCGGCGGTTTTCTGCTCGTCTTTCTTTTGTCTGGTCTGATTTATCCGATCGAAAACATACCGGCGTCGATTCGCTGGATCTCGCATTTGGTTTGGGGCCGCTACTACATCGAGGTCGTCAGGGACGCGTTGCTGCAAGGAGGCGGCTGGCCTGCCGTGTGGGCCAAGACGCTAATCATCGGCGTGATCGGCGCGGTCTTTTATTTCCTGGCCTGGCTTAACAAACGCCGCATGCAACTGAAGGCGTAAACCATGATTGCGCGCATCTTCAAAAAGCTTTTCGGTTCACGTATCAGGGCCTTGTTTCGCAAGGAACTAAACCAGATCCGGCGCGACCGGCGGCTCGCGCTATCGCTTATTCTGCCGCCGGTGCTGCAACTGACGCTGTTTGGCTTTGCGCTCAGCGCGAAAGTGGAAAACATCCAACTCGGAATCGTTGACGAAAGTCAGACGAAAGAGAGCCGCGATCTGATCGCAGTGCTGACGGAGAGCAAGAGTTTTGAGTCTGCCGGTCATTTTTTTTCAGTCGATCAACTCAGCGACGCAATCAGTCATGCGTCAGTGGTTGCGGGAGTCGTCATCCCGGCAGACTTCGCGCGCGACCTTCATCGTGGACGCCCAACGACAGTGCAGTTTCTGCTGAACGCGACCAATGCAAACTCCGCGGCGATCAGTCAGGGTTATGCCGAAGCGGTGATTCAAAACTACAACGCGCGACTGCAAAGTGAAGGTGTCTGGCCGGTGTTTCGGCAAATGTCCGGCGCGGGTGGCCAACGCAGTGGCTTGATCTCGCTGCATCCGGCTTTTCTCTACAACCCCGGACTAAGAGATTCGTGGTTCATCACCACCGGCGTGTTGGGACTCCTGTTAATTCTCAACAGCTCGATCGTCGCGTCCGGCGCGATGGTGAAAGAAAGAGAAGCAGGAACCATCGAACAGCTACTGATGTCACCGGCGGGAACGACCGAAATCATCGTAGCGAAGATCGCGCCGTTGTTCCTGCTGTTGTCGTTCATGATGTTTCTGGCGATCTTCATGATCAGAACAGTCTTCGGTGTGCCTTTTCACGGTGGGTTGCTGCCGGTGATTAGCGGTGGCGCGCTTTGCGTGCTCGCGGGGATCGGTATCGGGACCGCCGTCGCGACTTTCAGCCGGTCAGCGCAACAGGCGTTACTCACGAGCTTCTTCATCAATCCACCGCTGGTTTCATTGTCAGGCGCACTCAACCCGGTGGAGGCGATGCCGAAGTGGTTGCAGCCGCTTGTCGTCATAAATCCGATTCATCACTTCGGCGAGATCGCGCGCGGCAGCATGTTGAAAGGAAGCGGCCTCGACACGTTGTGGCCCAACTTCCTCGCGCTGTCGGTGATCACGTTCGTGCTGTTGGCGCTGAGTGTCTGGCGTTTTCGCAAACAACTGAGCTGAGGTTGAACTGAGTTGAGGGAGGTAATTTCAAGTGTCCCGGATCGTCGTGATTCTATTCTTACTTTTTACGCCAGGCGTACTGGCCCAGATGCCTGCGAGTGGCACTCAGCCGCAACCGGCGCAGCCCGTCCAATTGCCGCTGTCGGGTCGCAGTCCACAAGGCGGCTCGGTGACAGCCACGCAAACGGCGATTCCCGGTACCACTAACAGCATCAATACCATCAACCCGACGGTGCAGGTGCAAGGACCTTTCAGCGGCAGCACTTCGAGTGTGACGAAGATTCCTTTCTCCGGCCGGTTGTCACTGCGCGAGGCAGTCGACCGCGCCGTGGAGTTCAATCTCGGCGCAGTCGGGTTGACGCAAGCAGTGCGACAGTCGCGCGGGCAGTCGAAGATCGCGCGTAGTGCGTTGCTGCCGAATCTGAATGCTAGTCTGAGTGAAACGGTGCAGCAGACGAACCTTCAGGCGCTCGGCGTACATTTCGATCTACCGATACCGGGGTTTTCGCCGCCGACGATTGTTGGACCGTTTAACTATTTCGATCTGCGGGCCAGCTTGTCGCAAACCGTCTTCGATCTAACAGCACGGAACAACTATCGCGCGGCGAAAGAGCTCACGCGTGCCGACGAACTGTCAGTCGAAGACGCACGCGATCTGATCGTGCTTGCGGTGGGCGGCACGTATCTCCAGGTAATCGCTGCAAAATCGCGAATAGATGCGGCGCGCGCGCAACTGACCACCGCGGAAGCGCTTTTCAAACAGACTTCCGAACAACGCGCCGCGGGCGTCATCGCGCAGATCGATGTCAATCGCAGTCAAATTCAACTACTCACACAACAACAGCGGCTCGTTTCACTCGAGAACGACTATGCGAAGCTGAAGATCACGCTCGCGCGGCTCGCGGGACTGCCGCCAAACGAGCAGTATGAAATCTCCGACGCGATTCCTTTTGCCGAGGCGCCGCCGCTCACCTTCGCAGACGCACTGGCGCAAGCGTTCGCCCAACGATCCGATTTGAAGGCTGCGCAGGCGCAGGTCGAAGCCGCCGAACGTGCTCGGTCCGCCGCGCGCGCTGAGCGACTTCCCTCGTTTGGTGTTCGTGCTGACTACGGTGTGATAGGCACAAACCCGTCGCAGGCGCACGGAACTTTCGCGGTGGCCGGCACGGTCCGGGTTCCGATCTGGCAAGGTGGCAGAACGAAGGGCCAGATCGAAGTCGCCGAGGCGGCGCTGTCCCAACGCCAGGCCGAGCTGGAAGATCTCAAAAGTCGCATCGAGAGCGAAGTGCGTAATGCTTATTTCGATTTGCAGGCGGCGGCGAGTCAAGTAGAAGTAGCGCGAAAGAACATCGAGGTAACGACACAGAATCTTCAATTAACGCGGCAGAAGTTTGACGCCGGCGTCAGTGACAACGTCGAGGTGGTGCAATCACAGGAAGCTTTGTCGACCGCCAACAACGACTACATCACCAGTGTCTTCGCGCACAACCTGGCAAAGTTGAGTTTGGCCCGCGCGATTGGGCGAGCCTCGGAAGCGTTGCCGCGTTTCTTGAAACT
>DASXXL010000240.1:0-4755 GCA_036503085.1 Pyrinomonadaceae bacterium
GACAAGGCGCGCGCCCGGGCGACGCCAAAGCTCCCCGCCAGGTCAAAACTACCGCCGTCGCGGAAACGCCGTTTGGCGAAACCGTCACCGCAAACGGCACGCTCGCCGCTTTCGATCAAACCACAGTCAGTGTAAAAGTCCCGGGTAGACTCAGCACGATTTCAGTAGATCTCGGTTCGGTTGTGCGGCAAGGACAGGTGATCGCGCAAATCGATCCGCAAGACTATCGGCTGCGCGTGCAGCAAGCGGATGCAGCCCTCGCGCAAGCGCGCGTGCGGCTTGGTTTGTCGCCACAAGGCTCGGATGAAAAGATCGATCCGGAGCAGACTTCAACCGTGCGACAGGCGCGCGCCGTTTACGACGAAGCGCGCGTTGCTCGCGATCGTGCAGCCCGGCTCGTCGAGCAGGGCGTGATCGCGAAAGCGGAATTCGACGCGGCAACCTCGGCATTCAAAGTTGCGGAGGGACGTTATCAGGATGCTTACGAAGAGGTCCGTAACCGGCAAGGCATTCTGGCCCAGCGCAAATCAGAGCTCGCGCTCGCACAACAACAGTTGAAAGATACATCGGTGGTCGCGCCGCTTGATGGCGTCGTACAGGAGAAACGCGCCAGCGTCGGTGAGTATCTCGCCGCAGGCGCGCCGGTCGTGAACATCGTGAAAATGGATCCGCTGCGTTTGCGCGCCCAGATTCCCGAGCGTGAATCGCGCGAAGTGCACACTGGTCAGGATGTTCGTGTAACCGTCGAAGGGGATCCGACTGTCTATAGCGGCAAGGTCATGCGTCTGAGTCCGGTGATCTCGGAGCAGAACCGCATACTCATGGTTGAAGCCGATGTCCGAAATAACGGGACACTGCGGCCCGGCTCATTTGCGCACGCGGAGATCGTGACCAACGACGCGAAGATGGCGGTCACCGTGCCGAACAACGCGATCGTGACGTTTGCGGGCATTGAGAAGGTGATCGTGGTGCAGAACGGAAAAGCCCTTGAGCGCCCGATCACAACCGGCAGACGCAGTCCTGAATTTACGGAGATCGTCGCCGGCGTTAACGTCGGTGAAAAAGTGGTGGTCGATCCGGGCAACCTGCAATCAGGGCAGGCTGTCGAAGTGGTTGACTAAACTCCCGTCATTATAAGTAATGCAAAAATTAGCCGAGATCTGTATACGCCGCCCCGTTTTCGCGTCAATGATCGTGTTGTCGCTGGTGGTCATCGGAACGGCGGGGTTTTTCAAGCTCGGCGTCGATCGTTTTCCTTCAGTTGACCTGCCCACGGTTTCGGTGCGCGTGAGTTTGCCGGGCGCCTCGCCGGAAGAAGTCGAATCACTCATCGCGCAACCAATCGAAGAAGTCGTCAACACCGTCGATGGCATCAGCGAGTTGCGCTCGGTTTCCGGTCAGGGCACCGCCATCATCATCGCGACTTTCAAACTCGATCGAAATCTTGAATCGGCTGCGCAGGACGTTCGCGATCGTGTTAACACACTCGGCCGCCAGCTTCCCGAAGATGCAACGCCGCCCGTAATCCAGCAGTTTGATAACGACAGTACACCCGTACTGACCATCGCGCTATCTGCCGATCGTTCGCTGCGCGAGCTCACTGAACTCGCCGACAAAACCGTTCGGGTGCAGCTCGAACGCGTCAGCGGCGTCGGTGAAGTGCAAGTCGTCGGTGGTCTCGATCGCGCGATCAATGTCTGGATCGATGCCGAAAGACTCGCGGCTTACCAGTTATCGATCTCGCAGGTCGAAGATGCATTGCAGCGCCAGAACGCCGACGTTCCCGGTGGCAATGTAACTACCAACAAGGAAGAACTGACGCTGCGTACGCTCGGCCGGTTCACCGATCCGCGCCAGTTCAATGACCTGGTGATCGCGAACGTAAACGGCGCGCCCGTGAAAATACGCGACATCGGCCGTGTCGAAGACGGCACGAAAGAGCAGCGCTCGTTCTCGCGACTCAACGGCGTTCCCACCGTGACGCTCGATATTCGCCGCCAGTCAGGCGCGAACACGGTGGAAGTGATCAAAGGTCTCAAAGAGGCGCTGCCGCGCGTCACTGCGCAACTGCCGTCAGACGTCAAAGTCGAAATCATTCGCGACCAGTCGCGCTACATCGAAGCCGCGCTTCACGAAATCGAAACGCACTTGATCCTCGGCAGTATTCTCGCGAGTCTCGTCGTGCTGGTCTTCATGCGCTCGTGGCGCTCGACGTTGATCGCGGCGGTAGCAATTCCGTGTTCGGTTATTTCGACTTTCGGCATGATGCGCGCGCTCAACTTCACGCTCAACAGCGTGACGATGCTCGCACTCGTGTTGATGGTTGGCGTGGTGATCGACGACGCGATCGTCGTATTAGAAAATATCTTCCGCTTCATCGAAGAGAAACGAATCGAGCCGAAGGAAGCGGCGCGCGAAGCGACGAAAGACATCGGTCTCGCCGTCCTCGCAACGACGTTATCGCTCGTGGTGATTTTCCTGCCCGTGTCGTTCATGTCCTCGATCTCGGGCCGGTTCCTTTACCAGTTTGGTATTACGGCCGCGGTCGCGATCATGGTCAGCTTGCTCGTGTCGTTTACGTTGACGCCGATGATGAGCTCGCGGCTGATTCGGGTGAGCGACGCCCAGGGTGGACACGAAGCGGCCGGCTCGCGCGGCGGTTTCTATCGCTGGATCGATATTGGCTATACACACATGCTCGCGTTTGCGATGCGGCATCGTATCGCGGTCGCGGTTATTGCGCTCGCGACAGTGTTGACGAGCATTCCGTTGTATCGCGCGGTGAAGCAGGAGTTCATTCCAACCAACGTCGACGAAGCCGAATTTGAAGTCAGCGTCACCGGTCCCGAAGGCACGAACCTCGCGGTGATGAACGAAGTGATCAGCGCGATGGAGAAAGACATTCGCGAAACGCCGGGCGTGAGACTCGTGTTGTCTTCAGCGGGCGGCAGTTTTCTCGGCGGTGTCAATCAAGGTAGCGCGTACGTCCGTATCGCGCCGCACGAAGAGCGCACCTTATCGCTCAGCAAAATCTGGCGCGAACTGAAGAACGGAAATCCGTTCAAGGCCTTCCGCGGCAACTACACGCAACAGGACGTCATGGTAGAAGTGCGCCGGCGTCTGCAGAAATACGCGCCGATGCGTATCGGTGTGCGCAACGCGCAGTCGTTCAACTTCGGCACCGGGGGCCGCCAGGACATTGACTTCGTAATTCGTGGCCCGGATATCGTCGCGCTTGCAGGTTACGCTGACGAACTGATGGACCGTTCGCTGAAGCAGGGCGGCATCGTCGACGCGGACACGACGCTGAAACTCAATAAGCCCGAACTGCGCGTCATGATCGATCGCGATCGCGCGGCGGACCTCGGCGTCAGTACGTCTGACATTGCGACGAGTCTGCGTTTGATGGTCGGCGGCGAAGATCAAGCGTCGCGGTTCCGTGATGAAAGTACCAACGAAGACTACGACGTCGAGTTACGCCTCACCGAGAAGGATCGTAATGACCCGTCGATGATTAGCCGGTTGTACGTTCCGTCTTCGCACGGTGGACCGTCGGGTACGGGCGGCAACTTGATCCGTCTCGACAACCTCGTGAATATCAAGCGCGACACGAGCCCGTCACGTATCGATCGTCTCGATCGCGAGCGACAGGTTTCGATCCGCGCTTCGGTGGCGCCGGGTTACGCGCTCGCGGATCGCATCGACGCGATGCGCAAGACAGTCGGCGAGATGAATCTGCCGGCGGCTTACACTACCAATGTCTCCGGCAAAGCACGCGAGTTGGAAAAAACGTTTACCGAGTTCATCTGGGCGTTCCTGCTCTCGATCATCTTCATGTACATGATTCTCGCGTCGCAGTTCGAGAGTGTCGTACACCCGCTGACGATTCTTTTGAGCTTGCCGTTGTCGGTGCCGTTTGCATTGCTGTCGATATGGGGCACCGGCGACACGTTGAATCTCTATTCGGCTCTCGGCGTGCTCGTCTTGTTTGGCGTGGTGAAGAAGAACGCGATCTTGCAGATCGATCACATGAACAGCCTGCGTGCGAAGGGAATGGAACGCGCGGAAGCGATCATGCAGGGCAATCGCGATCGTCTGCGGCCGATTCTGATGACGACTCTGGCGCTCGTGGCCGGCATGTTGCCGCTTGCTTTGGGAACGGGACCGGGCGCTGAAGAACGGCGTTCGATCGCGATCGTGGTGATCGGCGGGCAATCGCTTTCGTTGTTGTTGACTTTGATCGCGACGCCGGTGGTCTATTCACTGCTTGATGATATGCGAATGACGGCGCGTTGGCGGCGCTGGGCGGGGTCGACTGCGGGAATCTCGCAAGCAATCGTCGAGCGCTTCAAACGACCGCGACGACGACCAGCACCCGAACCCGAAACCACTACAGACGCAGCGGGTGACTAATCCTTATAGTTCGCGTTCATCCTGTCTAACTTTCTCAACAACCCGGGCCAGACCAGTCTTCCTGGCCCGCCTTTAACCACAACCTGCTCCTGCGCGGGAATCTGAGCAAGGATTTCATCCGAAACCGTGATCAGCTTCGCGCCACCCGACTGCGCCAGGATCTGGATCCGGCACGCGCGCTCCAGCAAGAACATCGACAGGAACGCATCCGCCACACTCACGCCCACCGTCAGCAAACCGTGATTCCGCAGGATCAGAAAAGTCTTGTTACCGAGATCCGTGACCAGACGCGGCTTCTCTTCGTCATTCAGCGCGAGCCCTTCGTAGTCGTGATAACCAAGC
>DASXXL010000241.1:0-2291 GCA_036503085.1 Pyrinomonadaceae bacterium
CATCACGTTATCGCCGACTTCCACCTGTTCGAGTCCCGAGACGTAACGCATCTCGATCATGCTCACGCCGAGATCCGAGCGGCCGCGCACCGAACCGAGCGCGCCCGATTGGCCCAACTGTCCGACCACCGCGCCTGCGCCGGCTTTCTCGTCGGTGATCAGCATCACTTGCGACGCCCACGGGCTGACGGTGATCACACGCCCCACGATCCCGCCGCCCGTAACGACCGGCATGTTGACCGCGACGCCCGAACTGCTGCCGCGATTGATCGTGATCGTGTTGAACCAGACCGACGGATCGCGAGCGATCACGCGCGCCGGAACGCTCTCGACTTTAGTTTGTTCGTTAAGACTGAGCAGCGCTTTGAGCCGTTCGTTTTCGGCGGTCGCCTGGCGCGCGGTGTTGAGCTCGAGCTCGGTCTTTGCGAGACGCTCTTTCAGTTGCTCGTTTTCCTGCGCGGTGCGGCGGAAGTTCCACATCTGTTCGAAGAAACCACCGGTCGCGCCGCTGACTTTCGAAGACGCGTTTTGCAACGGCGAAGCAAACGTCTGCGTCCAGATGCGCAGGACCTTTTGCTCGCCCGTGGCGTCGCGCGCGTCGACGGCCATGATCACGAGATTGGCGATGAGTAAACCGATGAGCCAGAGAGGGGCCCTTTGGCGAATTTCTCTTTGGGTACGAACTGAAGCCACTGCTACTTAAAAACCGATTACATCCCTGCGGTCATTGTGTTTTCCCACTTCACGCGTTTGAGCAGATCGAAGTCAGACAACATTTTTCCGGTGCCCAGAACGACGGAAGCAAGCGGATCGTCCGCCACCGTTACCGGCAAGCCGGTCTCGATGGTCAATCGTTTGTCGAGGTGTTTCAAAAGCGCGCCGCCGCCCGTTAATACAATACCGCGTTCCACGATGTCGGCCGAAAGTTCCGGTGGCGTTCGTTCGAGCGCCACGCGCACGGCGTTGATGATTGTGGAAATCGAATCCGAGAGCGCCTCGCGTATCTCTTCGTCGGTAATCGTGATGGTCTTCGGAATGCCTTCGATCAGGTTACGGCCGCGCACTTCATACGAGAGTGGCTCATCGAGCGGGTGTGCCGAACCGAGTTCGATCTTGATTGCTTCCGCGGTGCGTTCGCCAATCAACAGGTTGTACTTCCTCTTGATGTACTGAATGATCGCTTCGTCCATTTCGTTGCCCGCGACGCGCACCGCGCGCGAGTAGACGATGCCGCTCAAACTGATCACAGCGATGTCGGTCGTGCCGCCGCCGATGTCAACGACCATGTTGCCGTGCGGTTCGGTGATTGGCAGTCCGGCGCCGATCGCCGCGGCCATCGCTTCTTCGACCAGATAAACTTCCGAAGCCTTGGCGCGATATGCAGAGTCTTCAACGGCGCGACGTTCGACCTGCGTGATTTCCGACGGGATACCGATGACGACGCGCGGGCTGACCCACGTTTTGCCGTTGTGGGCTTTGCGAATGAAGTGCTGGAGCATCTTCTCCGTGACTTCGAAGTTGGCGATCACGCCGTCTTTCATCGGACGAATCGCGACGATGTTGCCGGGAGTTCGGCCCAGCATGTCTTTGGCGTCGCGGCCGACGGCTTCGACCTGGTTGGTGACTTTATTGATGGCAACGATAGAAGGCTCTGAAACAACGATGCCGCGACCCTTGGCGTAGACCAGCGTATTTGCCGTCCCGAGGTCGATTGCCAGGTCGCTCGAAAACAGACTGAAAATAGATTTGAAAGCCATCTAGCTTCTATTCACTTCCCGTGGTTGTAGTATGGAACTTCGGGGTGGGATCGGCGACAAATATCAGTAGGGAGAGACATCCTTTCATTCCCTACCTCTTTAGACGCACCAAACACGTCCGACCTCCTAAGATACACCGTTAAGGCTCGCAGCGTAAACTGGTTTGTTTTTTGAACTTCGTTCGCGGTTCTTTGTACGTCGTTGTTGTCAGTTGTCGCTGGCGACTAGTTCCGCTGTGACACTCTCGATCAGTTCCTGTAAGGGTTCCTTCAGACCGAGGTCCGCGGCGAAGCGCACACAATTTTTGTTCGCGGCTTTCGCTTCGTACATCGCCGTGTCGGCGCAGGCGATGAGCTGTTGTGGCGACGATGCGTGCTTCGGGAAAGCCGCCACACCAAAACTCGCCGTCAACGAAAGCTGTAAACGCCGTCCGCCGGTGAATTGATGGCGCAAAATCTTCTGCCGGATGCGTTCGGCAACAGTGCCTGCGAGTTCGGTGCCAGTATCGGGTAAAACGATCACGAATTCGTCGCC
>DASXXL010000242.1:0-4038 GCA_036503085.1 Pyrinomonadaceae bacterium
GGGTGGGACTGAGCCGCCGCGTTCAGCGCCGAGGCGAATTAAGGCAATGATGCCTTCACTGCTTCGCTCGAGTGCGCGTAAGAGTTCTGCGGGGCGCACTGTACGGAGATCAACGCGAGTCGGCGGCGCGATACCATGGCGTGCGCCGAGCGATTTGATCCATGCACACCGCGAGTTGTGAAGGTGCGCCGCAACGTTGCGCACAGTGCGGCGCGGCATTCCCGGAACGTTCTCCGACCACAACTCAGCCGGCAGGTTCTCGATCAGGTAGGTCGTGACACGATTGTTCGTGCGCCACGCGGTGATTAGCGCTTCGGCGTTGAGATCTGTCATTGCGAGGTCGGGTTACACGGATCTCACTGCGACCACGGCGTCGGCTTGCGTACCCAGCGAAACGTCCTCAACTTCTCCTGCAACTCACTCGGCAATGGACCAGCATCGCTCGCCGCGATATTCGATTCCACGTGCGACAACTTGCGCATCCCCGGAATGATCGTACTCACGTCCTCATTCGCAAGTATGAACCGCAACGCGAGTTCCGGCATCGTGATGTGCGTCTCATGTTCGCGGTTCCACTCTTCGAGCAGCTTCTTGATCGCGTCGGCTCGTTCGACGCTCGGGATCAAGTTCTCGGGCACGAAGTAAGTGTTACGCCAATCACCTTCCGGCCACTTGCTTTCCTTCGTCAACGTGCCCGTCAACGTTCCTTCATCAAACGGCACGCGCGCAATCACCGCCACGTTCATCTCGCGACACGCTGGAAACAGCTCATCTTCCGGATTCTGATCGAAGATGTTGTAGATCACCTGCACCGCGTCGATCTGCCCGCTGCGCACCGCACGCACGCCGTTCCACGGCTCCCAACGATTGATGCTGATCCCGATCGCCTTGATCAGTTTCTGACTGCGCAGATCGTCGAGCTTGTAGAACCACCGATCGTCGCGCATCCACTCGTCGTTCCACGTGTGGAACTGCATCAGATCAAACTGGTCCAACTGCGCGTTTTCCAGACTACGGTGCACATATTCCTCGACGTAATCCGGCGGATAAGTGTCCAGCAGTTTGGAATCTTCAGTCGCCGGCCACTGGCGCGTCTTAGGCGGAATCTTCGTCGCAGTGTAAAGACGTTTGTCGGGATTGGCGCGAACAGTTTGGCCGAGCAGGCTCTCACTGTGACCTTCGCCGTAAGCGTACGCGGTGTCGAAAAAATTGCAGCCGTGATCTATGGAAACTTGCAGCGAGCGCAGCGATTCCTGGTCATCGGAGTTGGACCAACTGGCCATCCCCCACATGCCGTAGCCGATCTCACTGACTTCCCAACCCGTGCGCCCAAAACGTCTGTATCTCATGCAGAGATATTAGATCAGCGACGCGAAAAAACAACTACGCCTCGAAGCGGGCGAGCTTCGAGGCGTAAGAGGGGATTGCAGCCGTTCAGAGAAACTCTTGTTAGTTGCTACCCGTGGTTGTTGCGCCGCCAGTGCTGATCACAACGTCTTTGTCGGAACCACCGAAGGTCACGCCGACGAGATGAGTATCGTCGCCGCTGCCGTTCGATCGCAGTTGGAAATCGTTCGCTTTCTTCGCACGCGGCTCAAGCTTGGCCATTGCCTGGGCGACAACTTTGCCGTCTTTCGCGATCGTCAGTTGACCAGTTTGATCGTCAAACTTGACGTCGTAGGTTCCTTTTTTCACCAGCGATCCATTCACCTTGATGTCGCTGTCGAAAGTGACTCTGTGCTTCTGCACTTTAGCCAACGCCACAACACTCGTCAGGGCGCCGACCATTAGAACGACCAGCATTCGATTCATGATTGACTTCATTACAGCTCTCCTTGGGATTTAGTTAGCAAACTTTTCTCGAGCTCCTCCTGCGAACTAAACACCACTCGGAGTTTGCTTATGACAGAAAATGAACTCGATTAGTTTTTCAAAGACCTCGTTCGTACGCGCTGCTGAAAGCAAAGGTTCCGGCGTCGTAATTCTTTACCTTCTCTTTACAATTCTTTGCAGTTCCTTACAGATTTTCGTTTGCTCATTTGTTAGACTGCCGCGCATTCGTCAATTATTTGGACAATCCCACTGATAGTAAGGAGATCTTGAATGAGAAAGTTGCTTTGCGCTCTTGGCATGATGAGCGCGCTCGTACTCGCTCTGGCCGTGCATGCTGCCGCGCCTGCGAACTTTGGCGGCACCTGGACGCTTGATAAGAGCAAAAGCCAGGGTCTCAATCCGCGCCTGCAAAACGCTGAAAGCGTTTCGTGGGTAATCACGCAAACCGATAAAGAGATCACGATCGAAGAAAAGGTCACTGGCGGTAATCCTCCGGCAAACATGGGTGGCGGCGATCGTCCGGCCGGCGGTGGTCAGGGCGGCGGCCGCGGCATGGGCGGCTTCGGTGGTCCAAGAACGTTCAATCTCGACGGCAGTGAAACCACCGCCGATATGGGCGGACGAGGAAAAGTCGCTCGCAAGGCGACGGTGTCCGGCGACGGCAAGACGCTGGAGCTGTCGAGCAAGTCGACGTTTGAAGGACCGAACGGTGAGGTCACCGCGACCACAACTGAGAAACTGCAACTCTCAGCCGACGGCAAAACATTGACAGTGACTCGGCATAGCGAAAGCCCGCGCGGACCGCAGGACTCCACGCTGGTTTTCAATAAGTAGAGACACGGTCATCCACAGATTACACAGATCGATTTTTGGTCTGTGTAATCTGTGGTTTTTTACTCCAGCCAATCGCGGGTGACGTCGCACCACAGCGCGAGGCCGCGCCACTGGTTGAAGCGTGAGTAGTAGCGCGCGATCTTTTTGTCGTTTGCTTTCCGGCCGCTGTTTCTAATCTTGTAGAAGCGCGCACGAGTCCACGAATCGAGCGCGAGCCCGTCGTAACGTCCCAACAGCTTCAACAAATTTTCCGCTGCATAAGGCCCTACGCCTTTCACGCCTTTCATCTGTTTCGTGAGTTCGGCGGTTGAAAGCGGACTCGTCAGCCATTCCTCGACGTTGAGCTCGCCGGACGCTACACGCTCAGCAAGCTCCTTCAAGTACGGCGCGCGATAACCGGCGCGAACCTCGTCGACAAAGAACTTCAGCGGCATCGCGGCCATCGCTTCCGCTGTGGGAAACGAGCGGCGCTGGTCGTCGCTTTCGCGGCCGAGATTCTCGACCAGTCCGGTGACCATTTTCACGGTCAACGCCCACGAACAATTCGTCGTGCAGATCATCTTCACGAGGTCTTCAAAAACTGTGGGCGAACGCAACAGTCGTCCGGCGCCCTGTGTGGCGATCCAGCCAAACTCCGCATCGGTTCCGGTCGCGAGATAGAACTGTTCGAGGTCGTCATCGAGGCGCAGCATATGACGCGCGTCGCGTGTGACTTTCGCGGTTTCCCGTTCGTTGAGCGAGCGCGAGGTAGTGACGCGCACGTGGCCTTTCCGACCGGCCATCACGATCGTGACGGGTGCCTTGGCGCCGAGGTCGATGACGCGCATGAGCAGCCATTTTTCGGAGTCGAGGGAGAAGGGGAGCAGGCCGTACCAGCCGTGACTAATGACAGTTCGCTTGAAGTTGAAATTCTGTGGCGTGCGTATTTTGATTTCCATTAAGTGGGCATTCTAAACGAATGTGAGTTTGTACGGATCACATTCGGTCAAGCTGAATCTTGACAGTAATTGGGGCCATGTCTAGACTGGACGAACTTGAAAAAACAGTGTGTGGAAGGCTGTCTCCCTCGACCCCACCATACGAGGGTTGGAGGGAGCGTCGGGATCAAACACTAGATCCCCACAGTACTCCGGTGAACGTACGCACCGCTTCCAAAGTCGAATAAGTCGGAGCTTTCCGGCGATGGTTTGTCGCCCCACAGGGACGCTAGCAGGGCACCCAGTGGGGCGCAGCCGTGTTTAAAGTTAACGTACGTAAATTGGGTTGGAGATGATCCAAGGTTTCTCGCCGATAATGCGTTCGACCTCGGGTAAATAAACCTCGACGCGATACACGCCTCGCTCCGTCACCGAAAACTCCTTCGTTGTAATC
>DASXXL010000243.1:0-6391 GCA_036503085.1 Pyrinomonadaceae bacterium
CGCGAGCGGCTCAAACCGCGCGAGAAGCAGCATTGGTGAGCGAACGCGACGCAGCACGACAACGCCTGCAGCGTGAATTGGAGCGCAAGCAAGAGGCATATGACGCACAGTTGATAGCCTTGCGCGGCCAGTTTGAATCAGAGCGCGAGACCCTCCTCAGGGAGATCGAAGAAGATCAGCAGCGCGAAGGACTGGTCGCAACTCAACGTGTGGAGATGGCGCGCTTGCGTCATGCTGACGTCCCCACGCCGGTAGAAGAAAACGGCGCCCGAAAGGCACGGAAAGGAAGCGAGCGGTGAAGAAAACCCCCACGACCAAACAAGCGCGCGCCGCGAAGAACGGTCACGCGGCGGCTGCCGACGGCCACCTTGCCAGCAGCCGTTGGAACTTGCGGCTCTACGTCGCCGGCCAGACCCCTCGATCGATCGCGGCGTTTCAAAATCTTAAAAATATTTGTGAGGAGTATCTGAAAGGTAAGTATCACATTGAAGTCATCGACCTGATGGAAAATCCTACACTCGCGCGGGGCGATCAGATCCTCGCAGTCCCCACGTTAGTTAGACAGCTCCCCCAACCAATCCGGAAGATTATTGGCGATCTTTCAAACACCGAGCGTGTGCTGGTTGGTCTTGATATAAAGCCACGTTAGGAGTTTTCATGGCTTATTCCGGGGGAAAAATGCCAAACGGCAACGGCAGACATAATGGTAACGGCTCGCTGAAAGACAACGGGCACGATGCCGTCGCTGCGTTTGAGCAAGCCGCCAGGCAGCAACGTAAACGTCCTGCGGAATACATCTTGCGATTGTACGTGACCGGTTCTTCCCCTCGTTCTTTGAAGGCGATTTCAAATTTAAAGCGTGTTTGTGAAGAGCACTTGCACGATGATTACGACCTTCAAGTGATCGATATTTATAAGGACCCCGATGCCGCGCGTGAAGAGCAAATCATCGCGGCTCCGACATTGATCAAAAGGCTACCGGCGCCGCTGCGGCGGTTCATCGGTGACCTGTCCAATACGCAGAAGCTTTTGGTCGGATTGGGCATCAACGAATGACCGTGGGAGACAAACTGGAACGCGTAACCAGTATCGAGATTGACGAGCTGCGCCGGCGTTTGGAGGAAGCCGAAGATACGCTGCGCGCCATTAGAAACGGTGAAGTCGATGCCCTCGTGATCGATGACCCGCACGGCGAGGTCGTCTACACGCTTACGACCGCCGACTATCCGTATCGGCTCATGATCGATGAGATGAACCAGGGCGCGGTGAGTGTGTCGCCCGATTCGATCATCCTTTACAGCAATCGTAACTTTGCCGGCATGCTCGGGCTTGACGGTACGAACGTCAGCGGCAAGTCGTTTGGTGACTTGCTCGTCGGCGACCGGCGCCAGCAGTTCGACAAAGACTTACAGCAGGCGCGCACGCAGGCTGTTCGCCGCGAATACCTCCTGAAGCATGAATCGGGACGGGAAGTTCCGGCCCTGGTCTCTTTCGCGAAACTTCAGCCGCAAACCAATTCCATCAGCATCGTCGTTACGGACCTGACGTCGCAAAAACAATACGAAGAGGAACTGCGCCAGGCGAAAAGCGGGCTCGAAGAGCAGGTCACACTGCGCACGAAAGAACTCCGCGATAGCGAGCGCCGGCTGTTTCGTATCCTCGAACACAGCGCCGCCGACCTGAAAGCCATGCGACGGCTGAACGAGATCGGCACGCGTTGCGCGCGCAATGGCCATGATGTGTCTGCCTGCTTGCAGGAAATGCTCGACGTCGCCATCGAGATCACCGGCGCGGATAAGGGAAACATTCAGTTAGTCGATCACGATACCGGGCGGCTGAATCTCATCGGGCAATCTGGTTTTGATGAAACTTTTCTCAATTACTTCGCGAGTGAAACCCAGTTTTCGGCTTGCAGCAGCGCCATCGAAGCGCAGCAGCGCGTGATCGTCGAAGACGTGCGGCAAAGCGCGCTGTTTGTTGGTACACCATCTTTACGCGTTATGCTCGATGCAAACGTGCGCGCGGTGCAGTCGACGCCGTTGATCAGCAGTGCGGGCCACGTGCTCGGAGTTATCTCGACTCACTTCATCAATCCGCGCCGGCCCACCGAACAGGAGATCCGTTTGATGGATCTGTTGGCGCGCCAGGCAGCCGATTATCTGGAACGCAAGCGCGTCGAAGAAGAGCGGGAAGAACTGCTCCAGCGCGAGCACGGGCTGCGCCAAACCGCTGAAGAAGCGAACCGTTTGAAGGATGAGTTTCTGGCGATCATGTCGCACGAGCTGCGCAATCCCTTGAATGTGATTCTGGGTTACGCGGAGTTACTGTTGCGCAGTGACGAGATCAAACAGTCTGCGCCGCTGCAACGCATGGCTGACGCGGTCAAACGAAATGCAGTAGCGCAGTCGAAGTTGATTCGCGACTTGCTCGATCTGTCGCGGTTGCGCAGTGGCAAGCTGGAACTGAACCGCGAGACGGTCTCGCCGGTCGCGGCGATCGAAAACGCGATCGAGACCGTGCGGATGGATGCGGAAGCGAAGAACATCTCGATCGAAGTCGATGCTCCGGACGACGTGGTATTCGTGGAAGCGGATCCGGTAAGGCTCGAACAGGTCATCTGGAACCTGCTGAACAACGCCGTGAAATTCACGCCGCGCGACGGTCACATCGCTGTCCGGCTACATAACGAACCCGATCACATCGTGTTGAGCGTGGAGGACAACGGACAGGGAATCGACGAGTCGTTCCTGCCGCACATCTTCGAGATCTTTCGTCAGGCCGATCCGAGCACGAATCGTTCGCAGTCCGGCATGGGCATCGGGCTGGCGGTGGTTCAGCAACTCGTCGAGCTGCACGGCGGCTCCGTCACGGCTCACTCTGACGGCGCCGGCGAGGGCGCGAGTTTCACGATTCATTTGCCGCGCAGCCAAGAGAAGCAACTGCGCAGCAGGTCGGTCATGGACCATCATGGCATCGACTCGCTCGAAGGAATGAACGTGCTGGTGGTCGACGACTCCGCGGACACGACCGAGATGGTCCAGCATCTGCTCGAGATCGGCGGCGCGACCGTGACTGCTGTGACGAGCGGCTTTGATGCGTTGCGCGCGGCTAGTCAGAAACAGTTTGACGTCATCTTGTCGGACATTTCGATGCCCGGAATGGACGGCTTCGAGTTTCTCAACCGGCTGCGTCAAGTGCCCGGCTATCACGATCTGCCCGCCGTCGCGCTTACAGGTTTTGGCCGGCCGGAGGATGTGCAGCGCGCTTATGATCAGGGCTTTGTGGCGCACCTGACGAAGCCATTCGACATTCAGGCGCTTGCCTGCCTGTTGCAAAAAATGCCGCGACAGCGTGCAGCACACCAAGGCGCTTTGACGTAAAATGCGCAGGCATGAAAACCAAACTGCTCCCCCTTTGCCTGCTTCCTGGGCTGCTCCTTTCATTTAACTCCGCCGCATTTGCCCAGGCTCCTGATCGCCAACAATTCATTCGCGTCGAAGCGCCGCTGATCGCGCTCACGCACGTGCGCGTGATCGACGGCACTGGTGCGGCGCCGCTCGACGATCAAACCATTCTCATCTCCGGCGGCAAGATTCAGTCGATTGGTCCAACCGCGTCCACGACTTATCCCGCTGACGCGCGTACGCTCGATCTCAACGGTTACACCGTCATGCCCGGACTCGTCGGCATGCACAACCACATGTTCTTTCCCATGGGCGGTTCGCCGCCGATGTACTCGAACATGGGCAGCAGTTTTCCACGGCTCTATCTCGCGCTCGGCGTGACCACCATTCGCACCACCGGCAGCGTCGCGCCTTATACCGACCTCGAAATCAAACGGCTGATCGACGCGGGCCGCATGATTGGACCAAAGATGCACGTCACAGCGCCGTATCTTGAAGGGCGCGGTTCGTTCACGCCGGTGATGCACGAGCTGAAGGACGCAGACGACGCGCGCCGCACGGTTGCGTATTGGGCGGATGAAGGCGCGACCTCGTTCAAAGCCTACATGAACATCACGCGCGACGAGTTGCGCGCGGCGGTTGAAGAAGCACACAAGCGCGGATTGAAAGTGACGGGACATCTCTGCTCGATCGGCTTTCGCGAAGCAGCGGAGATCGGGATCGACGATCTCGAACACGGCTTGTTTGCGGATTCGGAGTTTGTCGCGGACAAGAAGCCGGATGTTTGTCCTGCCGGTGGCGCTGTGAATGCGAGTTTGCGACAACTTGATATCGATGGTCCGGCGGCGCAGGAGACGATTCGTTTTCTGGTGCAGAAGAACGTGGCGATCACGTCGACGTTGCCGGTGTTTGAAGCTGCCGGCGCGCCGTTGACGCAGAGTGGGATCGGGGCGTCGAGTGCGTTGTTGAATCCGCGCATGATGAATGTGATGTCGACGGATGCGCGGGTGCGCTATCTACAGAGTCGCGCGCGTGTGTCGGCTGATAATGGGTTTGTGGCGGTGTTGCGGAAGGCGATGGATTTTGAGCGCGCGTTTGTGAAGGCGGGCGGTTTGCTTCTTGCGGGGCTCGACCCGACGGGGAATGGCGGCATCGTTGCGGGTTTTGGCGATCAGCGTGAGGTCGAGTTGCTGGTTGAAGCAGGCTTCACGCCACTGGAAGCGATCAAGATCGCGACTCTGAACGGCGCGAAGTTTCTCGGCGAGGATGCGCGCATCGGCTCGATCGCGCCCGGCAAACAAGCGGACCTGATGGTGGTGAAAGGTAACCCGGCCGCCAGTATCAGCGACATCGAAAAGGTCGAGATCGTTTTCAAGGACGGTGTCGGCTACGATACGGAGAAGCTGATCCAATCCGTCCAGGGGTTGGTGGGAATTCGTTAGGCCACAAAGAGACATAAGAATCACAAGCGGGTTTACTAGATCGGTTTTGTGCCTCTTGTGCCTTTTTGTGGCTAAAATGGCGGCGGGTGAACCACAGACGCTTCGGCTATCTTGTTTCTCTTGTAGCCACCGCAGCGGTCACGGCGGCGTTGATACCGTTTCGCGAACACATCAACTCCACCACGATCGCGCTCGCATACTTACTCGACGTCCTGTTTGTCGCACTGTTCTGGGGCAGCGGCCCAGCACTCGTCGCGTCGGTCGTCGGCGTACTCTGTTTCAACTTCTTCTTCCTCCCGCCACTCTACACGCTCAGCATCGCCCATTCCGAAAACTGGATCGCGCTCTTCGCTTTCTTCACCACCGCACTCGCCGTGGGCCAACTCTCCGCGCGTGAAAAACGCCGCGCCGAAGAAGCCGAACGCAGCGGCCACGAAATCGAACGTCTCTACAAAGAATTACGAAGCGCCTTCGAACGCGCGAGCCAGGCGGAAGCGTTGAAACAAAGCGAACGGTTGAAGTCGGCGCTACTCGACGCCGTGACGCACGATCTGCGCACACCGTTAACATCTATCAAAGCCTCGATCACGACGCTGATCGATGAAGCGCACGCGCCGGAATTTGCGCTCGACAAAGAATCGCGTTTAGAGATGCTGCAAGTGATCGACGAAGAGAGCGATCGCTTGAATCGTTTCATCACCGGGCTGATCGAGTTGGCGCGCATCGACGCGGGTGAGTTGCAACTGCGGCGGCAGTGGGGCGCGATCGATGAGATCGTTTCCAACGCCCTCGCGCGCGCCCAACCGCTGACTAAGGACCACGAAGTCGAAGTGAAGATCGACGAAGAGCTGCCGGTCGTGCGCGTCGACGAACGCGCCGTGAGCGAAGTGGTCTACACGCTTGTAGACAACGCTGCGAAGTATTCGCCACCGGGCACGAAGATCACGATCAGCGCTGGTTTGCGCGACGGTATGGTTGAGATGGCGGTGGAGGACCAGGGCGAAGGCGTGCCTGTTGGTCTGCGCGAGCGGGTGTTTGATAAGTTCTTTCGCGCGACGCGCGACGGCGATATCAGCACGCAGCAACCGTCCGGCACAGGCATGGGCCTGGCGATCGCAAAAGGCATCATCGAAGCGCACAGCGGTAAGATCTGGATCGAATCCCCCTCTGGTGGCCGCGGCACTCGTGTCGTATTCACCCTACCGATCGGCGACGACGAAAGATCGGTGTCATCTGTGGTTTAACTATGACGGACAAACCGCGCATCCTCGTGGTCGATGACGAGCCGCAACTGACGCGCGTGCTGCGCACTGGTCTGACATCGCGTGGCTATGACGTGCGCGCCGCGGCCGACGGTCTCGCGGGCTTCGAGACGTTTACCGACTGGCATCCGGATCTCGTGATCACGGATCTCGCGATGCCCGCGATGGACGGCCTTGAGTTGTGTCGTCGCCTGCGCGCGATCTCGCAGGTGCCGATCATCGTGCTCTCCGCCAAGGGCGAAGAAAAAACGAAAGTGGAAGCGCTCGACCTCGGTGCGGATGA
>DASXXL010000244.1:0-6722 GCA_036503085.1 Pyrinomonadaceae bacterium
GCAATCGTGAGAACCACGATCCGCTGAGGACCCGCAAGCTGTTGCTTCACAAGCGCGAGATATCGAAGCTGGACGATGCAGCGGCGAAGCAGGGAATGACTCTCGTCCCGACACAGCTTTACCTCAAGAACCGCCGGATCAAAATCGAAGTCGGAGTTGCGCGTGGCAAGAAGATGTACGACAAGCGCGAGGCCGAGTTGAAGCGAACGGTGGAACGCGAAACACGCGCGCAGTTGAAGGAAAGAAACCGATGAAAATCTAAGTTATCCGCAATTCATATCCCAGGAGAACCCACTCACATGCAAGTTGAAGCCAACCGACGTCCGATCGAGGAGCTTGACGTTCAAGCTCTCGCGGTTGCCGTTTATAAAGATGAGAAACCGGGAGAGGACTACCTCAAAAAGCTCGACGAGCTTTCCGGCGGGCTCGTGCGATCCGCGGTCGAAGCGGAAGAGTTTTCCGGCAAAGAAGGCGAAACTGCTTACTTCCACCTCGTCGGAAATGACAAGCTGAAGTTTCGCCGGCTGCTTTTGGTCGGTGTCGGAGATGAGAAAGATTACGGTGGTCCGCAGGTTTCGCAGATGGCCGGAACCGCGGTTCGTTCGCTTCGCAGCAAGAACGCGAAATCGATAGCGGTGGTTCCGCGTGGCAGCGGCAAAGATGAAGACACAGCGAGACGAGCTGTTGAAGGCGCGTACATCGCGCTGTTCGATCCTGATAAATACCGCACGGTCGAGAAGGAGCAGAAGAGTATCGATCGTTTCGTGCTTGTTGTTGACGGAGGAGACCAGGGCGCGCTGGATCGCGGCGTCAAAGCAGGCGCGATCGTCGGCGAATCAATCAACTTCACGCGCGATCTTGCTAATGAGCCGGGTGGTTATATGACGCCGAGCGACATGGCAGAACGTGCGCGTGAGATCGCGAACGAGTTTGGCCTGAACATCGACGTGCTTGACGAAGCGCGGATGGAACAGGAAGGAATGGGTTCGCTACTCAGCGTAGCGCATGGATCCGAGCAGCCGGCCAAACTGATCATCCTGAAATACACACCGCCGAACTTCGAAGGCGACGGAAAAGAGTTGCTCGCGTTTGTCGGCAAAGGCGTAACGTTTGATTCGGGCGGGATCTCGTTGAAGCCGGGCGAGAACATGGAGTTGATGAAGTACGACATGACCGGCGCGGCGACAGTCATGGGCGCAATGCGCGCGATCGCGCAACTCAAACCGCCGATTCCGATTCTCGGTGTTGCTCCGTGCACCGAAAACCTCCCGTCCGGCAAAGCGACCAAGCCCGGCGACGTCGTGAAAGCGATGACCGGCAAAACGATCGAGATCATCAACACCGACGCCGAAGGCAGATTGATCCTCGCGGACGCGATTGCTTACGCCAAAAAAATCGGCGCAACAAAAGTCATCGACATGGCCACGCTCACGGGCGCGGTTTCGATTGCCCTCGGCGACGTAAATACCGCGGTGCTCGGGACGGACCAGCAACTGATCGACGAGATCATTTCCGCCGGACGTGAGGTCGGCGAGAAGTTTTGGCAGTTGCCGCTCGACAAGGAATACTCGCGTCAGATTAAGTCAGACATTGCGGACATCAAGAACGTCGGCGGACGCAAGGCAGGCACTATTACGGCGGCGGCCTTTATTAAGGAGTTCACTGACGGTCTCGCCTGGGCGCATCTCGATATCGCAGGCACGGCTTGGGGCGACGAGGCCAAGCCTTACCGTTCGAAAGGGCCAACGGGCATCGCGCTCCGAACGCTGCTTCAGATCGTGGACCGGGCTGCGGCGAGGTAGGTGTAATTAGTCGTAGACACGAGTGTCGCCGTCAGTTGACACTTGTCCGGTCGCGTACAAAGCGATCTGCGATTTTTCGAGGAATTTTGCAGGGTTGGTTGGTGGCATGGCGGTTGTAAAGCCAGAAGCAATCGCCAAAGGGGCGAGTCGCCTTAGTCAATCGTCCTCGCCCCCTCGAATGCCGCTCGAGGTTATTATCCCGGCCCCCTTTGGCACCCCCCTTAAGGAAACCGGGAACCTTTTCGCCCAACCAGCATCTGAATATCATCCGATTGGCCTTTGAGTACTGAGGCGAGCATCAAAGACTTGCGCAAGGTGTTATAATTTTTCGGCCTAGCGGTTCTTCAGGCAGCCCTGGCACTCATCGCTGGCTTTCAAGGAGTCCAACAAAAGCACAGTGATCGACTACTACAAAGTTCTGGGCGTTAAGACCACTGCGACTCAAGCCGAGATCAAATCGGCTTACCGTAAACTCGCGCGCGAAAGCCACCCCGATCTAAATCCGAACTCCGAAGCCGGCCGACAGTTTGCCCTGCTTTCAAAGGCGTATCACACGCTTATCGACAGCCAGGAACGCGCTTATTACGACGACCAGCTTCGCGCGCAGAAAAATCGCAGCTACTCGATTCTCGATTCCAACAACCCGCACGCGAAACGCGCTCGCAATCTCGCAGTGCAGGCGAAGTGGGATCGTTTAGTGGACCAGGTGCTGGAGCGCGATCGATTGGAGAATCGCGAACGCCAGCGCGCGGTGTTCACGACGGTTTCGCTGTTTCTCTCGACCTTCTTCCTCGCGATGATGCGGCCGCAACTTTGGGACGTGTTTTCGACGTGGGGAAAGGTAATCGTGCTGACTCTGTTCGTGATGGGCGTTTGGCATCTTGCGAACCGTCTCCGCGAGTATCTCGCTCATTACACTTACAAGCCGCGACTGTTTACCGATTCGATCATGCGCAATGAGAGCGAGCCCGAACAGCCGTTCACGCGCTTTTCGGCGTATACGTTCCTGCTCGTCGGCTATGCGCTCAGCGTCGGCATCGGTCTCTACATCGGTTGGCACACGCAGGACTTCTTTAACGATATAACGTTGCTGTTTCGCCACCGCGTTGGCGTCGTGCAGTCGAGCATGCTCGCTTACACGTGGGCTGCTTTGTTAATCCCCGATCTGATTGTTTACCCACCCATCGCCGTGCTGATCGTCGACACGGTCCACGGCATCGCGTCGCGCATCGACTAGTTCCACGGCTGTTTTCTTTTAGCCGATATTCTTGCCTCCCCGCTTTTTGCTCGTGTATATTGCTTTGCCCCGTCACAAAAACTTCGTCGCCCCGAAAGGAGCACGCCAATGGGCAAGACAGTCAGCCAGCGCCAGTTTCTGGCTCAGAAACTGGAGATGCTAAATGATGTTGAGGTGCGCGAGGTTTTAGACTACATCTCCAGCATGGAATCGACGCGCCGTGCTAAAACAACTTCGACCGTTTGGGAAGACGAGGTGTTGTCGGTTTTGGCCGAGGCTCGTGAGAACCGGCGCGCACGCCAGGCGTTTGAGTGGGAGGCCGTTCGCCGCAAAGCGGAGAAGCGCGCGGCAGCGCGAGTCGGTGCTTACCTCTGAATGCGCGAAGGGCGAAAGATTAGATCTCTTTTTCTGTCGACGGTAATACTTGCCGCTGCCGCAATCCTTGTCTCTCCAGCCGCCACTCACGCTCAATCAAGTAGAGACTTAACTCCACTTCAATTCGAGATCGAGAAACAAGACCAACGACTCAAATCCGGTGACGAGGAAGAACGGCGCGACGCACTGATGCGACTCGGCGCGATCCACCGTGCCGCAGCTTCGCGTGTCGCTCTGCCACTGCTTTCCGATCCGTCGCCGGCCGTTCGTGTTGCCGCCACGAAAGCGATCCTTTCGCTCGACTCCGAAGAGAGTGCAGCAGCGTTGTTGCCGTTACTAAACGACAAAGATGAGTTCGTTCGGCGCGAAACAGCTTACGCGCTCGGCCTGACGCGCAGCCGCACCGCGACTACGTCGCTAACAGATCACTTGTTGAATGATAAAGAAGCCGGTGTGCGTGGGGCCGCGGCAGTCGCGTTAGGAAGGATCGGCGACGAGAACGCCGTCGTTGCGCTGGTGAGTGTGTTAGCTCCGCAACTCTCCGCGCCGGCGAAGAGCAAACGCAAACCGGAAGCAAACGAGTTTGTGTTGCGTGCGGCAGCAGTCGCGCTTGGCGAACTAAAAAACAAGGCCGGAACTCCAGCCCTGATCGCCGCGCTCAACAATGAAAAGTTCCCGCAAGACGTACGCCGGGAAGCGGCACGTTCGTTGGGTCTGATTGGAGACCCGGCGGCCATCCCGGCACTTAAATTTGCTTCAACCAGCGAAGATCCGTTTCTCTCCGAGCTCGCGTTTCAGGCACTGCGCAAGTTAAGCCGCTAAAGCACAAAAGGCACAAGACTGTTGTCTCATGCCTCCTTTGTGCTTCTTGTGTCTCTTCGTGGCTAAACGTCAGTCTTCTCTCGGCCCTGGCCCTTCTTCGCGGCTTTTGAAGCCTGCGGGATCGGTAGTCCAACTCCACCCGATAACGTCTCGGCCGAATCTTCTTCAGCAGACGCACCCTGCGTCACTTCGTGAATCAAAGCGCCACCGGAGCTCTTCGAAAAGACCAGGCGATTGCGTATGCCATCGACGTCGACGTGTACGAGGTCGCCCAAACCGATCTGGCCCGTGGCCACTAAATTCGACAGCGGATAAACGAGGAACCGCTCAACCGCGCGCTTCAAATGACGAGCGCCGTATTTGTAGTCGAGCCCTTCCTTCATCAGCATGTCTTTCGCCGTGTCGGAACACTGAAAGACAAACTTGGTTCCCGCCGACTGCATGATCCGGTCCTGCACCGCTTGCAGCTCGAGATCGAGAATCTGCCGCAGGTGATGCTCTTTCAACGAACGGAAGACGACCACTTTGTCGATGCGGTTCATAAACTCCGGCGAGAACTTGCGCCGCGCCGCTTCGACTGCCGTGCGGTAAATCTTCTGATCGACTTCTGTATCATTCGGTGTTTTGGTGCCTTTGCCCGGCGCGAAACCAATGCCGCCGGAAATCAGTTCCGACATCTCGCGCGCGCCCAAGTTCGAAGTCATGATCACCATCGACTTCGAGAAGTCGACGCGACGATTGTCACCTAACGTCAAAGTCGCTTTATCGAGAATGCCGAGCAGCAATTGCCACAAACTGTCGGAAGCTTTCTCGATCTCGTCGAACAGCACGAGCGAGACTTTCATGTCGTCGGTATGCATTCGATCGAGGTTCTCCTGGGTCAGCATCGGCGACGTTTCGCGGTGGCCGAGATAACCCGGAGGCGAGCCGATAAGCTTCGCGATTTCGTGTGAGTGTTGAAACTCGGCACAATCAATTTTGACGACTGCATTGGGATCGCCGTAAAGCACTTCCGCAGCCGCTTCGATCACGCGCGTTTTTCCCGAACCCGTTGGTCCAAGAAACAGCATCGTGCCGATTGGCCGGTTTGGCGGATTCATTCCCGCCAGAAAAATTTGGTAGAGGCCACTCATGCGCCTCACGGCGCGTTCTTGACCCACGATACGAGCCGTCAAGCGCTCTTCAAAATCCTGAGCACGAGGGCTCTTCTGATCGGGATCGAGGAAAATCGTACCCGTGTTATTCATCGCTCTTGTCATATCCATCTCTGCTAACATCGGCTTGCTCCTTGCCGTTCCGTCGGGTCATTTTCCGAATCAACGCGGCCCGAAAATATCGGCCACACGACTTTATGCAAGGAACGATCCGCGCATTAAATTGATGCTCCAGAAGGAATTGAAGTTTGCTGTCCGCCGTTTGACTCCCGAAAACGCCAGGCAACTCGGAAGCTATATATACAACTCTGCTCCGAATGTCACCATAAATATTGTGTGTTCGCTGTTGCGGTAGGACGAATTGTCACGGCGATCGTCGATGGTTGCCTGACATTTCGTGTCAAGCAACCACTGACAAATAATTGTAGTCGCGCGATCTCACAGCAGCGAGCCGCACGTTTTCGGTGAGGCATGAAGCAAAAGGTCTTAGTCGTAATACTCGAGACCAAGGTGAGTGATTAGATCTTCGCCGCGCAAGTGACGTAACGTGTTTTTGAGCTTCATCAGTTGAATGAAGATGTCGTGCTCGGGATAAAGTCCCGGCGCGGTTTGCGGAGATTTGAAGTAGAACGAAAGCCACTCCTGCACGCCTTTCATGCCTGAGCGTTGCGCCAGATCGAGAAACAGCGCGAGGTCGAGCACGATCGGCGCCGCGAGAATTGAATCGCGGCAGAGAAAGTCGATCTTGATCTGCATCGGATAACCGAGCCAGCCGAAGATATCGATGTTGTCCCAGCCTTCCTTGTTGTCGCCGCGCGGCGGGTAATAGTTGATGCGCACCACGTGCGAGAAGTCTTTGTAGAGATCCGGGTAGACCTCGGGCTGAAGAATGTATTCGAGCACCGACAACTTCGACTCTTCCTTGGTCTTGAAAGAATCAGGATCGTCGAGCACTTCGCCGTCGCGGTTACCGAGAATATTGGTCGAATACCAGCCGTGTAGACCGAGCATGCGTGACTTCAGTCCCGGCGCGATGATCGTCTTCATCAACGTCTGACCGGTCTTGAAATCCTTGCCGCAGATCGCGAGCCGGTTTTGATCGGCGAGAGTCATTAACGCTGGAATATCGACTGTGAGATTCGGCGCGCCGTTCGCGAAAGGCACGCCCGACTTCAACGCCGCGTAGGCGTAGATCATCGAGGGCGCGATCGCCTTGTGGTTCTCTTTCATCGCCTTCTCAAACGACTCGATCGTCTTGTGCACCGGATGCGGTTTCAAAAAGACTTCAGTCGACGCCGCCCAGATCATCACGAGTCGCGAGCACTTGTTCTT
>DASXXL010000245.1:0-3021 GCA_036503085.1 Pyrinomonadaceae bacterium
GCGGCGGGTGAAGTACGGGATGCGAGTGGCAGTTTCATCCTGGTCTTCGGCGTCGGCTTCATCATGTATCTCGCGATCTTGATGTATGGGCAGATCATTCTCGGCGCTGTGATTGAAGAGAAAGAGACGCGCATCGCGGAAATTCTGTTTTCGTCGGTGAAGCCGTTTACGTTGATGATGGGCAAGCTGGTTGGTGTTTCGCTGGTGGCGTTGACGCAGCTTGCGATCTGGGGCGCTGCGTTTGCCGCGTTTGCGTTGTATGGCGTTAACGTGCTGGCGTCGCGCGGTGTGCACACGACGATTCCGTCGGTTCCTTTTTCGCACTACATCTACTTCGGGCTTTTCTTTTTGCTTGGTTATTTCATTTACGCGACGTTCTACGCGCTCGTCGGATCGATGGTGACGACGCCGCAGGAAGGCGGGCAGCTTGCGATGCCGATCATTCTGCTACTCGTCGTGAGTTTTTATCTGTTTCTGCCGGTGAGCCGCAGTCCTGATTCTTCATTTTCGTTTTGGGTGTCGATGATTCCGTTTTCGGCGCCGGTGGCGATGCTGGTGCGCATCGTGACGCAGACGCCGCCGTTCTGGCAGATCGCGTTGTCGCTGATTATTGGTTTCGGGACGGTGGTTTTGATTATGTGGCTCGCGTCGCGGATTTATCGTGTGGGGATGTTGATGTATGGGAAACGCGCGTCGCTGCCCGAGGCGTTCCGTTGGGCGAGGCAAGTTTGAGCCACGGATTTACACGGATTTTTCGTTATTGAACTCGCGGCGATTAAGCGACATCGATTTCCTTGAGACGCTCCGGCAGTAGAGGTAGAATCACGGCGTTCCCAGTATCCCCGATCCAATCTTCACCGAACAAGGAGATCTCTAAATGAAGCGGCTGATCTGTTCTTTTGTCGTAATTCTCGGGCTTGTGCTCGGCTCGCTGTTTCTGTCGCCGCGCGCGGCGGCGATCACTTACGGTTTTATCGATACCAGCAACACCTTCGCTAACACCGGTGCGTTTATCGTGAAGTCGAGTGCGACGGGCGAAAACTTTCCGATTTGCTCCGGCACGATGATCACGTCGAACGTGTTTCTGACCGCGAGTCATTGCACCGCTTACTTTCAGCAGGAGCTCGCGCCGGAGGGTTACGTCGCGTACGTCAGTCTGGATGGTTCAATACCGTTCGGCTCGTTGACCAGCAGCAAGACTAACTTGCTTCCCGTAGCACACATCGTAACTAATCCGAATTACAACCAGAGCCAGAGTGATTCCGGGGATATCGCCGTGTTGATTCTGGATCGGAGTGTGAAGGGTGTAACGCCGGCCACGCTGCCGGCGTGTGGATTGTTGGATCAACTAGTGGCGCAAAACGGATTGAAGACGGCGACGTTTACGAACGCGGGGTATGGTTTGCAGAATCGCGTTGTTGGCGGTGGTGGTGTGCCGTTCTTTCAGGACCTCAATCCGATTCCGCGGATGTTCTCGTTTTCGAGTTTCAACTCGCTGAATGGTGGTTATCTGCGTCTTTCGCAGAATCCTTCGACGGGCAATGGCGGAACGTGTTTCGGCGACTCGGGTGGTCCGAACTTCATGACGCTCGACGGCCGGCAACTAATCGTCTCGATCACGATTACGGGCGACTCCGTCTGTCGTTCCACGAACGTCGTCTATCGCCTCGACATCGCGTCGGCACAAGCCTTCCTCGCGTCAGTGAATGCGGCGTTCGGGACGAGCATTCCCGTGTCGTGTTGAGGCGGGCGAGTTTAAGAGAGGCCTAGAAAGGCAGCGAAGGCATCGTTTTCGAACGTTCTGAGCGTATCGATGTGCCGGCGCAGTAGGTTTTCAACGTCCACTGTTGAACAGTTACCCAAGCGTACCCACACGATCTTCGGTGGCGCTCCGAACAGAAAGCTACGTTGGTGCATGTCGGCGTTTTCGAGACGATAATTAGCCTATTGATTTGGCGTACTCCCAGACAATGTGATCAGCAGCGGCTTCCAAGCCAACTTGTCTTACATGCACCGACTCAGGGAATAGATCCGCCAAGTGAACTACCAAGGTGTGCGATAGGTTTTGATCGAATAGGAGCTTCACGCGGCCGGAACGGTCATTAACTTACGCTCACGGTCTGCGGCAAAAGCGATGCAAGCTTTTAGATCTTCGTGAGTGAGGTCAGGAAAGTCGGCGAGGATCTCTTCTTCCGTCATATCCGACGCGAGGTACTCCAACACTTCATATACCGTAATGCGCAGCCCGCGCACACACGGCTTTCCTCCGCGCTTGTCTGCGTCAATAGTGATGTACTTGCGGTAGTCCATAGTCTGCAGATTACGTCTGGTCAGGTATGCGGTCAAGAGATCCTGTCACTGATGACCCGCCGCCGTCTACTGCGGAGCTGTCGGGAGGATGGCGAGGTCGGCGCGTAGGGGGCCGAGTTGGGTGGCGCAGGAGATGCGCAGGGGGAGACGACGGCGATCGTCGCTGATCCACATGCGGAGTTGGTATTTATCGGGTTCGGGATCGTCGGTGGTGATCGACAACGCAATCGCCGGCACTGCGCGTTCTCCCAACTGAATCGTCTCCCGCTTTTGCGCCGTCACGGTCAGCGTCTTCGGCTTGTTCTCAACCAGCAGCGAAACCACACTGCGCCGGCTCGGCGTTAGATTGAAAGTCCGCACTGCATAAAAGAACGAAACGTAATCGTGCGTGCCGACAGGTATCTCCATCCGCCCGCCCGGCTCACTCGTCGCGGTTCCGCCTTCCTGATTCAGATTCAACGTCTGCGTGAGTCGACGCCGTCCTTCGCTCAAATTCATCACGGTGCGAAACGGAAAGAGCGCTTTGGGATCGACGTACGACTCGATCTGATCGCGGGCGACAAAGACGCGCGCCATCGCATTCGTCGTCTGCGCATTGACGCTGAGAAAGAAACCGTCCTGATCGAAGTAGCGCTGGCGTCCGCGCACTTGGAAGGTCGCGATGCCCATCGGCGTCGTATTTGGACCCACGAAGATCTGATAGTTCAGTTG
>DASXXL010000246.1:0-2669 GCA_036503085.1 Pyrinomonadaceae bacterium
ATCAGGAGCTAATTGCCCATCAGAATGAGGAATTGGAACGCCGCCGACGTGAGGCTGAGGAAGTTAGCAGTCGCAAGTCACGGTTGTTAGCTTCGGTCTCACACGATATTCGTCAGCCCATCAATATTATCAACCTGACGGCCGAAGTCATGTTGGGATTAGCCGACAATCCAGCGTTGACGGCGCTGGCGCAACGACTCAAATCCAATGCTCATTCCATGACCGAATTAATATCCGATCTGCTCGATATGGCGCAGATAGACTCAGGCCGCATGCACTTGAACGAGACGCTATTTTCTCTCAACGATCTCGTAGTCGGCCAATGCGGTGAATTGCGAGTGTTGGCGGAAACCAAGGGTCTGCAACTGGAAACCGAGTTGCCCGAGCAAGCGATCGAACTGAGGACTGATCGCGCCAAGCTGTCGCGCGTACTTTCAAATCTGATCGGCAACGCGGTTAAGTTCACCGAAAACGGCAGAGTAACTGTGACTGTAAAAGCGTCGCCTGACAGAGACGCCCTGATCGTTGTTCGCGATACCGGAACCGGTATTGCGCCAGAGCAGCTTGATCGGATTTTTGATGAGTTCGCCCAAATGCATAAACAGGACAAGGTGCGTACGGGTTGGGGTCTCGGCCTCGCCATCTGTCGCCGGCTCGTTGATGTATTGGAGGGTTCAATTACGGTGCAGAGCGTGCTGGGCGAAGGCAGTACGTTCACACTGACGATCCCATCGCGGTATGTCGTGGGAGTCTGCGGCGCCCAGCTTCATAAACAATTAGAAGCAGCACAGCGTGCTCACGCTACCACCGCCTGTTGAAAAACCTGGCTGATCGCGCGCGGAGTTCCTTGGACAATTAAGACGATGAACTCGTCTTGCTCCGGCGTTCGAAGAGCAGCGTGTCGCGCCAGACGCCGTGCAGCTTCGCGATGCGCTCGCGGCGGCCGACTTCGCGAAAGCCACAGCGACGATGTAATTCCACGCTTGCGGTGTTCTCCGGAAAATCGACGCCTGAAGGGTCCAAATTCCGTTTCGCTCCGATTCGTTGATCAGGGTTTCGAGCAAAGCGCGTCCGATTCCCTTTCCTCGCGCCGACTCGGCAACATAAACCGTCACTTCAGCAACACCACGATAAACCTCGCGCTTCGATACAGGACTCAACGCCGCCCAACCCAAAACTGTTGCGTCGTCACGCAGGACGAGTCGCCCAAACGGGTGATGCGACTCGTCCCAGCGTTCCCAACTCGGCGCTTCGGTTTCAAACGTCGCATCTCCGGTGCGAATCCCTTCGAGATAGATCGCGCGCACCTGGTCCCAGTCACTGGTTTGCATCTGCCCGATAACGTGGTTCATCGTTAGCCTTAGTGACCAACCGAAGTTAAGCTTAGTGACGAACCGAGATGTCGCCGTCCTGACTCAACGACTCAGCGCCAAAGTAAACTTGCTTCACGTCCGGATGCTGCGACTTGATCGTTCCCACCAACCCGCGAATCGCTTTTCTCATTTCGCCGACCGAAAGTTTGCTGTCAAAACTCAGCTCGATCGTCAACAACACTTCGTGTGGTCCAAGATACATCGTGTGCAAATGCCTCACGCGCTCGACCGCCGGATCCGTTTCCACCAACCCGCGAATCGATTTCAGCGACTCCTGATCGAGCCCCTCACCAATCAACAACCCTTTGCTCTCATAAACCATCAACGTCGCGACACTGCACAACAGCAATCCGATCACCACCGAGGCCGCACCATCGAGATAAGGCAACTCGAATTGCCGGCCCAGGAAGATGCCCAGAAAAGCGAACACGAGCCCAAGTAATGCCGCGGAGTCTTCGAGTACTACGGTGAAGCTGGTCGGATCTTTCGTTTCGTGAATCGTCTGGAGCACGCCTCTGCGGCCGCGCTCACTGCTGAAAGCCTTCCAGCCAAACAGCCACGACGTTCCTTCAAACACAACGGCCATCCCGAGCGTCGCATAACTCCACACTGGATTCTCCGGTATGTTCGGATGCAGGATGTGAATGATGCCTTCGTACGTCGACATGCCGCCGCCGACGGCGAAGACCAGCACCCCAACCACAAGCGTCCAAAAGTAAAGCTCGTGTCCGTGTCCGAACGGATGATCCGCATCCGGCGGTTTGCGGCTCTTGCGCACGCCGAGCAATATCAACAGGCCGTTGCCCGTGTCGACGACGGAATGAATCGCCTCCGACAACATCGCGGAACTGCCGGTAAAAGCGGCGGCGACAAACTTCGTGATCGCGATCGCCACATTGCCCGCGACCGCCGCGTAAATCGCAAACTCTGATGCTGACTTTCCTGCGCGTTGTGTGGTCATTGCCAGTTGCTTTCGTCTCGTTTAGGCTTTACCACATCATGACAACAAACACACAGCCCGGTTCTGCAATGCCGACCCGTCTGCTCGGGCGCACGGGAGTCGAAGTTTCTTTGGTCGGCTTGGGTGGCTGGCACCTCGGCTTCAAATTTCTCGACGAGGAGTTGAGCACGCGCATCATCCGCACCGCGATCGATAACGGCATCAACTTCATGGACAATTGCTGGGACTACAACGAAGGCGCGAGCGAGGAGCGCATGGGCGAGGCGCTAAAAGACGGTTATCGCGAGCGCGTGTTTCTGATGACGAAGATCGACGGTCGCACGAAAAAGGAGGCG
>DASXXL010000247.1:0-4563 GCA_036503085.1 Pyrinomonadaceae bacterium
AACGGCAGCGAAAGCGCCACTTGGACCAGGATCAATCCGCTGCGCAAACTGATGAGTCGTCCCGCGGCGGTAACACTGCGCGATTCGAGACGTAGTCCGGGCGCGAAGACCTGTCGCGCCGCCTGAATCGCCGGCGGCAGACTGAATCCGAACCCCAGCAGAATCGCAACGGCAAAGATGAATGCATACAAGGGCCATTCGAATGGACCACTGAGATTGACGCGGTAGTCGTTGGGAATAAACGCCATCAAACCGGACTTGATCCACAACGCCATGACCACGCCCAGCGCGCCACCGATTACCGCGAGCACGACACCCTCGGTGAGCCATTGGCGCAGCAAACGCAAACGTCCTGCGCCCAACGCGAGCCGGACCGCGGTTTCCTGTGCGCGCACGGTAGCCCGCGCCAACATCAGGTTGGCGAGGTTCGCGCAAAGGATCAGCAGCACGGCGCAGGTCGCGCCAAACATTAACCACAGCGACGTTCTCAGATCGGTTTGTAGATAACGGAAGCCCTGATCGCCCGGGGTTACGGCAAGTTTCTCAGACAAAAACTGTTCGCGATCGAAAGCACTCGTGGTCGGCGCCAATTGTTGCGCTTCTACTTCGCGCAACTGACGAAACAGCACATTCAATGAGGCTTGCGCCTGTTCCGACGTGACGTCTGCTTTGCGTCGCGCCATGAGCGTTAGCCATTGCAGGCGCCGACGGTTCAGGCGGTCGGGCGGCAGCGGATTGAACACTGGCGTCATCATCAACGGCACGCGTACGTCGGAATTATTGGAAAGATCTACGCCGTAGAAACCCGGCGGGGTGACGCCGACTACAGTCAACGGATATTCGTTAACGAGAATCGTCTTACCGATGAGGTTTGGATCCTTGCCGAAGCGCCGGTCCCAAAAGTCGTAACTCAAAACCGCGATCGGATGCGCGCCGGGATTGCGATCGTCATCCTGCGTGAACAGCCGTCCGGTCCAGGGACGCACGCCGAGCACTTCGAAGAAATTGCCACTGACGAGCTCGCCGCGCACGCGTTCAGTTTGATCGCCGTAGCTGACGTTCATCTGCGCGCCGCCACGCGCGATCACACCGGAGAAGACTTCGTTCTTGTCGCGCAGGCTCTGATACATCGGGTACGAAAAGGAGCTACCGAGTTTCGCGGTCCCCTTCGAATTGAACGATGAGAGAACCGAGAGCTGTTCCGGATGGACCACCGGCAAACTCTGCAACAGCACTTTGTCGGTGAGTGAAAAGATCGCGGCGTTAGCGCCGATGCCGAGCGCGAGCGTGAACACCACCACGAACGCAAAGCCGGGATTCTTCGCCAGCATCCGCAGTGCGTAACGTACATCCGTGATCATCGGTTTAGGATCCCTTTCCTCTCACTCGTACCTAAGCGCCACCAACGGATCGACGCGCGTCGCTCGTCTCGCCGGCAGATAACAAGCCAACAAACCCATCAGACCCAACACCACCGCCACGATCGCAAACGTCACCACGTCCGTCGCCGACACGCCAAACAACAAACCCGACATCAACCGCGTCAACGCAAACGCACTCACCAACCCAATCACCAACCCCACCAATACCAACTTCATCCCGTCGCTAATAAACAACCCCAGCACATCGCGACGCTGCGCGCCGAGCGCCATGCGAATCCCGACCTCGCGAATTCGCTGCGCCACCGAATAACCGATGACACCGTAAACACCCGTCGCTGCAAGCACGAGCGCCAGCACCGCAAAGATCGAAAACAGCGTGAGATTGAAACGTCTTGGCGCTGCTTCACGCGCCAGCACCTGGTTGAGCGTTGCGACCTCCGTAACCGGCACGTCCTTATCGACCTGTTGCACCGCCCGCATAATCGCAGCCGTCAACCCCTGCGGATCGGTTGTCGCCGAACGAACTGAAAGCGTGACGTTACGTTGCGGAAAGCGGCCGAAAGGCGTGTAGACCTTGATCAACGGCTTCGTCTCGGAACCGAAAACACCGACTTGCTTCACGACGCCAATGATCTCGTGCTTGATCGGACTGTCGTAGGCGATGTGTTTACCGAGGGCGTTCTGATTCGGCCAGAAGCGCTGCGCTAGTGTCTCGTCGACCAACACCACGGGCTTCCCTTCTTCGTCTTCGTCTCTGGTGAACGTGCGGCCGTAGAGCAGCGGAATCCGCATCGTTTGAAAGTAATCGGCGGTCACGATGGACCAATCAACCTCGATGAGTTCGCCGCGTCGTGATTGATAACCTTCGGCAGCGATGTCGTTTTGCAGATCGTCCTTGAGTCCAGGTACGTTGGCCGAGATTGTGGCGCGGTCGACGCCGGGCACGGCTTTCACGTTCTCGAGCACCTGGTGAAGCAACCGGCTCAGCTCCTGCTTCTTACCGAATCGGCCGCGCGAAACCTTCAAGTCCATCGTCAGCACGCCGTTCGGATCGAAACCGTTGTCGGAGCGCAGCAGCCGAAACATGCTCTTGACGAGCAGGCCCGCGCCCACGAGCAGCATGACCGAGAGCGCGACTTCGGCGACTACCAACACGCCGCGCAGTCTTTTTCCCTGTCGTTCACTGCTCGTTGCGCCGGTGTCTCTTAGCGTCCCCTGCAACTGCGTTTTGGAAAGTTTGAGCGCGGGCGCGAGACCAAACAGGATGCCGGTGACGACTGAAGCGACGAGATTGAACGCGAGTACCTCGCGACTAAGCGAAAGACCCGTGAGTCGCGGCACTGTGTCGTGGGCCACGCGCGCCAAGGGCACCATGGCCCACGACGCGAACAACAATCCGAGTACGCCGCCTGTCAGCGACAACAACAGACTCTCGATCAGCAACTGCCTGATGATGCGCAAACGCGAAGCACCCAACGCCGCGCGCAAAGCAAACTCTTTGCGACGCGCGGCTGCCCGCGCGAGCAACAGGTTCGCGACGTTTGCACACGCGATCAAAAGCACGAGCGCAACGGCAGCGAGCAGGATCTTCAACGCGGGACGCACGTTCTTCGTGATGCTGTCCTGCAACGAGATGATGTTGACACTGTCGGCGCCGGCGTTGGCGACCGGATTTTCCTGTAACAACTCGCGCACGACACGATTCATGTCGCCGCGCGCCTGCGCGATCGTTACGCCGGGCTTGAGCCGGGCGATGACTTTTCCGGCCGTGCGGTCGTAACGCGGTTTCCAATCCTGTGAACTGAAGAGCAGCCAGAGTGGCGGCGGTCCCTGGTGCGCAAAGTCTTCCGGCATTACACCGATGACTGTGTGCGGCGTGTCGTCGAGCGCGATCTGTTTGCCGACGATGTTTGGATCACCCGCGAAGCGCTGTTGCCAGAAGCCGTAGCTGATGATCGTGACGCGCGGCGCGCCGGGTTTGTCGTCTTCGTCGGTGAAGTCGCGGCCTATAAGCGGCGTCGCGCGCATCACCTTGAAGTAATCGGCGCTGACCATGCGCGCGTTGAGGTTCTCCGCTTTGTCGCCGCCGGTGAAGTTGACCGAGAAGCCGCGGAACGTGGAGATCGCTTCGAAAGACTTGTTACGCGCGCGCCAGTCAACGAAGTTTGGATAAGAGACCCAGCGGTCTTTTACTTCCGGTCCTGACTCGCTCATCCACACGATGCGATCGGCTTCCGCATACGGCAACGGGCTGAGCAACACCGCATTCACGACGCTGAACATCGCAGTGTTCACACCAATCCCCACCGCCAGCGTCAATATTGCCAACAACGCAAAGCCCGGGTTCTTCCGCAGCCAACGCAGACCGTATGTGAGATCCGTGATCATCCTGCTGTTAGATCTGCCTTTAAATCCCTTCCCTTTACTCGTACCTCAGCGCCTCCAACGGCTCGACTCTGCTCGCTCGCCACGCCGGCACGAAACACGCCAACAACGCCGCCGCCAATAACAACACCGCCACGCCACCGAACGCATACGCGTCGAACGCACTCACGCCATACAACGTTGACTGCATCGCTCGCCCAACGAGGTAAGCGCCGACGAGCCCGATCACCATGCCGCTCGCCGCGAGTATCACGCCCTCTTTCAACACGAGATTCAAAACTCGCGACTGCTGCGCACCGAGCGCGATGCGAATCCCAAACTCGTGCGTGCGTTGGCCCACCGCGAAAGCCATCACGCCGTAGATCCCAACCGCTGCCAGCAACAAGCCGAGCACGCCGAACGACGTAAACAACACCACCGTGAAACGATCGATCGCGTAAGCCTCACCGACGAGCTCTTCGACAGTTTTGACTCCGGCCAGTGGCAGATCCGGATCGACCGCGTTCACCGCGCCACTGATGCTTTTGATCAGTGACTTCGGATCGCCTTCGGTCTTCACCACCATCGACGCCTGCGGCCACGGGCTCTGCGCAAACGGCACGTCGATCTCGGCGAAGTCTTCACGCATGCCCGCGCCACGCACGTTGTGAAACACGCCGACGATCTGCCATTCGACTTGTTGTCTGACTGACCACTCACCTGGGACTAATTCCTCGATAGATATCCGCTGAGTTAGTGGATCGACTCCTGGCAGGAAGCGGTTAACGAAGTATTCATTGACCATCGCTACACGCAT
>DASXXL010000248.1:0-8952 GCA_036503085.1 Pyrinomonadaceae bacterium
TCCCGATCCAGGTCAACGGCAAACTGCGTTCGCGCGTGATCGTTGCACCTGGTGTTTCGGAAGACGAGTTGCGCGCAGCGGCGTTGAAGGACGAACGCGTGCTCGCATCAATCAACGGACGCGAGGTCGTGAAGGTGATCGTAGTTCCAGAACGCCTCGTAAACGTTGTTATTAAGTAATGTATACTTCCCCCTAGATGAAAGAATGCCCCAAGTGCAGGCGTTGCTACCCCGACGAAACTGACACCTGTCCCCAGGACGGTGAACCGACTGCACCCACTCTCATCGGCGAACCCACCATCGACTCTCGCTACTTGCTCGAGCGCCGGCTCGGGCAAGGCGGCATGGGCGCGGTGTTCCACGCGCGGCACATCTTTCTAAAAACCCAACACGCGATCAAAGTGATCCTGCCGGATCTGGTCGGCAACGATCCGATGCTGACCACGCGTTTCCGCCAGGAAGCACTCGCGGCCGCCGCGATTCGTCATCCGAACATCATCGCCGTGACTGACTTCGGTGTCGCGCGGGGGACGATGCCGTTTCTCGTGATGGAGTTCGTGAAGGGACGTTCGCTTCAGGAGATCATGGCGCAGGAAGGCGCGATGCCGCCGCAGCGTGCGTGGGAGTTCATCACCGCGATCGCCGCGGGCGTCGGCGCTGCGCACCGGCAGAACATCGTGCATCGGGATCTGAAACCATTGAACATCATGGTCCAGGACGACGTGCCGATCGCGGAGGGCGTGAAGATCCTCGACTTCGGACTCGCTAAGATCAAATCGGGAGAGTTGCTGGGATCGTTTGTTCAGGCGCAGACGAGCGGATTGATGGGCTCGCCTTTTTATATGGCGCCCGAGCAGTGGTCAGACGAAGAGCTTGACGCGCGCGCTGACATCTACAGTCTCGGCGTGATTCTCTACCAGATGCTCTGCGGTGAAGTGCCTTTCAAAGGTTCTTCGATTCCGTCGATCATGAAGAAGCATCTGACGCAGCCGCCGCCGAGTTTTCAATCGATGGGCGTGACGGTGGCGCCGGCAATCGAAGCAGTCGTGCGACACGCGCTCTAAAAGGAACTCGACGCGCGCATCGATTCGATCGAGACGTTTCTCAAAGAGCTGCACGCAGCGATTAATGCTCAGCCGTTCACCGGCTCGATGCGTGAGACGGTGGCGCTGGATCCAAACCGGACGATCGCTTCCACCGTAACGACGCTTGATGCGCCGCTGCCGCCGCCGCCGCAGTTGCCGGGCAACACGACGCAGCCGCCGGTTGGTCATGAAACGCAGTTTGCGACCTCGTTGGATCTTTCAAAGGGCTCGGTAAGTTATAGCCAGCTCGAACCCGATCCGGAGACGACGCACGTACAGCGCAATGCCGCGCCGACCGTGGTTGATTCAATCGCACCGCAACCGCCACCAAGCGCACCGCGACCCATCACGCCGCCGCCGCAACAAGCACAGTTCGAACGCGGCAAGCCGATGACGATCGACTTGCGTCAGCGGCGCGGGCTTTCGCCGTTGTGGTTCGTAGGCGCGGGAGTCTTTGTTTTGGTTCTGATTGGACTCGGCATCGGCGGCTATCTTCTGTGGCGAAGTCAGTCAGATCCGGGTGGTGGAGGCGCAAAGCCTTCGCCAACCGTCACCGCACATACCAAAGCCGATCTCGTACCTATCACAGGCGGGTCGTTCTTAATGGGTCGTGACAATGGACCACCGCTGGAAACGCCCGCGCATCAGGTCGCAGTGCAGCAGTTTCAAATGGACCGCACTGAAGTCAACAATACCGAGTACGCCGACTTCGTGAGCGAGACGAAGTACCCACCGCCGAGTCACTGGGCCGGAAGCAAGCCACCCTTTGGGCAGGAACTCTGGCCCGTGGTCAACGTGTCGTTTGACGATGCGAATGCCTTTGCTTCGTGGCGCTCTAAACGCGACGGAGTGACCTACCGTTTGCCAACGGAACAAGAGTGGGAATATGCGGCGCGTAACGGCGAGCGGAATGATCTGTATCCGTGGGGACCGGATTGGAAGGAGGGCGCCGCGGTGTTGAAGCAAGCGACGCCGGCGGCGGTCGGCTCGCATCCGGAGGGAAGAAACAGGTGGGGCGTTGTAGATTTGATGGGGAACGTTTGGGAATGGACGGCGTCGAAACCTTTTGCCTACCCCGGGAATAAATTCGAGTTGAAAAGCGAATATGAGAACTGGCGCACGATTAGAGGCGGCTGTTACGTGAGCGACCCGCGCAACGCCGAGGCGCCGGTGACCGCTTGTCTGCGCGCCTTTTTGGACCCTTCAACCCGAAACACGCTGCTCGGGTTTCGGCTTGTGCGCAGCGGGCCTTAAAAGTCCCATTAGCTCAACCGGACAAGCTGATCTACAATCCAGCGCAGCTATTCTTCAGTGAACCCAGACGTTCTACAATGCAAACGGTTTAAGCCGAGGTTAGTCTCAATAAATAGCCAGCCAAATAGCAGTAGGAGAGTAGTGATGGAAGCCAACGCAAGACTGCGCGCGGTGTGTTTGATTTCTGCCGTCCTCTGTTTCAGTTTTCTCGTCGCGGGCCGCGCGCTCGCACAGGACGTCGGCTCCGACGTTGGCGGCAGCGCGGGCGTCTTTCGCGCGAAGAACCCGGAGACGAAAAAGAAAGGCGCGACGACGAAGCCGTCGGCCACCGTCAAACCGGGAACGAGAACTCCCGCCCCGCCGCGCAGTAACGTCGCAGAACGCGTAGAAGATCTGCTCGATAAAGGAAACACGGCCCGCGACTCGCGCGACTTCGCCGGCGCCGAGGACGCCTACAAGGAAGTTCTTAAACTAAAGCCTCGTGATTCTCGCGCTGCTTACGGTTTGGGCAACATCTACGCCGATCAGCAACGCTGGGAAGATGCGGAAACGGCGTATCGCAATTCAGTCGCGTGGGCTCCGAACGATGCTGATGCTTACGTGGCGTTGAGCGTCGTGCTCGTGCAGCCGCGCGTCGGCGGCGACAACGCGAAGCGATTTGCGGACGCGGAGATGTTTGCGCGCAAGTCAGTTCAGATCGATCCGAAGAACGCGGTCGGGTGGGACCGTTTGGGAGTCGCGTTGCAAGCACGTGGTCTCACTAACAGCGAAACCGAGCACTCGTATCGCCGCGCGATCGATCTCGATCCGCAGTTTGCGGTTGCGTACGCGCATCTCGCGCGCATGTTGAATCGGGCGAATCGTTCCGGGGAAGCCGTGCCGCTTTACGAGAAGGCGATCGAGTTGGCGAAGGATCCGGCGACACTCAACTTGATCGCCGAGTCGTTGCAAGGCGAACAGTTGTGGCCGCAGTCGGAACCGGTGTTGAAGCGGGCGCTCGAACTGGACGCGCGCAATCCGACTTCGCTGATCTTGATGGGACGCCTGTTGATTGTTTACAAGCGTTTCCAGGAAGCCGAGCCCTATTTGAAATCGGCGACGGAAGTGAGCTCGCGGGCGTTTCAGCCTTTCAACCTGCTCGGCCGCGCGTATCTCGGCATGGATCGTTTCAGCGATGCGGAGGCGACCTACGAACGCGCTTCGGAGTTTGCGGGCGCGGGCGAGAAGAAGCAGCTTGCCGGTGTGTATGGCTTCGAAGGCGTGGGAGACGGTTATCTCAAATTGAACCAGAAAGACAAAGCCGCGCGTGCGTATCAACGCGCGCTGGAGCTCGATCCGAGTAACAACGGCGCGGCGCAGAAATTACAACGAGCGCGTTCGAATTGATTGAGAGAGTGAGTCAAATTTGATTCTGTTAGAGGTTCGCCCGTATGAAGACTTGCCCTAAGTGTAATCGTACTTTTCCGGATGAAGGTCAGAAGTTTTGTACGTTTGACGGTGGTCTATTAATAGCTCCGCAGACTTTCGATCCGAATGCGACGATACGCGCCACCTCCATCGATCTGAATGCTTCGGAACGGCCGACCAGCCGCGACTTGCCGGATCCAAATGCGACGATGGTCGAGAACTATCCGGCAACGGTCGCGCTGCCGCGCAACACTGGGCCAACGGGTTATCCGACGACGAATACGCCGGACACGGCGGAGTTTCCCGCGCAACCACCACCGCCAGCGCAAGTTTCGCAACCTCCGGTGCAACCACCATCGCCGCCGCCACCGCAGCCTCCGCTAAGTGTTGCGTCACCGCCGCCACCTGCGCCCGTTCCGGGAGCGGAAGTCGTTTCACCTCTTCCACCGCGACAGACGTCGGCGCCTTTGCCGGGCGCGACGGTCCAACAGCCGGCTCCATCAGCGCCGTTGCCACAAGCCGCAGCTCCGAAGAAGAAGTCGAAGGCGCCGTGGATCATACTCGGTATAGTTTTGTTTCTGTTGCTCGGAGGCGGCGCGCTTGCGGGCGTGTTCTTCTTCGTGGTGAAACCGGTGTTGGACAAGAAGGTCGCGGAGGAGCGCGCGCGTGAAAATCCGCAAGTCGTCGTGACGAGCACGCCCACGCCCGAACCTTCGCTGGCGCAAGCGTCGCCGTCACCTTCAGCGTCAGCGGACACGTTTGTGCCGCCGCCGAACACGGTCGAGTTTACGAACGCGAAAGACAAGCTCGACGGCCCACTCGCGGCCCACTACTTCGATTTCAGTTTTTACTATCCAAACTCCTGGCAGGCCGATCCGAAGGCGGGAGTTCCGGGAGCGACCAACTTCGTAAAAGTCGAACGAAGAATTCCGCCGGACTTCACGCAGGAAAATTTCGTCGTTAAGTGGTATGAAAGCACCGGCACGTACGCGGGCGATCTGCCGAGTTTTCCCAAACGCGCCGAAGAATTCAGTGCTTCGTTAGCCAAAGCGTTTCCGGAGTACAAGAAAGTTTCGGAAGGGCCGACGAAGGTAAACTCGATGGATGCCTACGAGTTCAAATGGGAAGGCTTGTCGAAAGGAACCGAGAAGGGCGACCTTCATTTGTGGGGCCGCGTGATCTTTCTGCCGACTGGTCATGAGGGCGACACGAACGGCGCGATTTTGAGTATGTTCACGACGTCGCTGGCGCCGGAATTGTCGTCGGTCGAAGACGTCGGCACGCGCGGCGAGGCGCCGGTAATTTTGGAATCGTTTAGATTTGGGAAGAAGTGATTGAGCGATGGCCTTAAAGAAGCAAGAACCTGGTCCGATCAAGTTTTGGAGTCCGCTACGATTGGTGTCGACGCTGATCGTGCTCGGGCTGATCGCGGCGTTTGGTGCGTCGAGTTGTAATTCGAACGATCCGGAATCAAAAGCACCGGCTAGGGCTGCGAAGCCGGGCGAAGCACCGGCGGCGACGTTTCCTGTGCCTCCCGTCGTGTTAGCGACGGAGATGCGTAGCACGAGTGGCCAGCCGATCAAGCTTTCCAACTACTCGGGCAAAGTGTTGTTAGTGAATTTGTGGGCCACGTGGTGTGGGCCATGCCGGCGCGAAACGCCGGAGCTCGTCAGGTTGCACAAGGAATATCAGGCACGCGGCGTGGAGATGGTTGGACTTTCAACAGAAGATCCGGTTGCGTCAGCGGAGAGCGTGCAACAGTTTGTGCAGCAGTTTCAGGTCGATTACCAGGTAGGCTGGGCGACGCGCGACGTAGCGATAGCGTTGATGCAGGTGAGCGGCAGGAGTTCAATCCCGCAGAGTTTCATCATCACGCGTAGCGGCCGCATCAAAAAGCAATTCACCGGGTTTGACCCCGTGCGGACGCCGCCGCTATTGAAACAGGCGCTCGAAGACGCGCTCATCGATAACGGCTAATCAATTATCTTCGTCGGCTTGTCGCAAACCTTCGGCGACGTCTTTCTTAGCCTGCTCTTCTAATTGTTTCATCTCGGCCCTGGCTCGCTCGTCGGCCTCATCCATCGGCGCTGTTTCGTTCAATTCGTCCTGCGTTGTAATCTTATTTTTGTCGATACTCATCTGTGTTCTCCGTCTGTGCTTCGGTAATTAGGCTACCAAGCAACCCGTTACACAAACCTTGCGGTGTTTTTGTGCTTTTGTGTTTTTCGATTACGTTGGTCTTCTCGACAGTACAGCAGGAATGGGAGTAGACTGCGGGTGATGAATCCCCCGATTCTCACATTCAAAATTTCTCGTTTCGTGTTCGCGATCGGTATCTCGCTGTGGATGACGGGCGGGTGTTTGTTAACTTGCAGCAAGGGGGAAGTCAGGCCGGCTGATGTAACACGGTCGGTCAATGCATCGCACTCCTGTTGTCATCGGCCCCGCACCAGAAAATCGGTTGCGAGCCGGCTTATCAATAAAAACACTTCAGTGAGCGCCAGCCCGGTCGGTTCAGTGGAAGACTGTCCGTTAGCGGCGAATGCGAGTGCGATAACCGCGAAAAATACTGCCGCTTCGGGCGATGCCGCAGCCGCAACGGCTGTTGTGCCGAATATCGACACTCGCAGCGAACACACCCACGCCGTTTTTACTTCAGCGCAGTTACGCAATCCCGCGCCAACATACCTTCGTTGCTGTGTTTTCCTGATTTAAGAGAGATCTGCCTCAACCACGATCAACTACAGATCACAGATCTCATTCGAAGGAGAAAAAAGATGAAACTGCATACCAGCAATGTTGTATTCGCGCTGCTCGTGCTTGTTTTGGTGTCCGCTATTTCCGCGAGCGCCCAACAACCGTCAGCCCAAACCTCGCCAAAGCCTCAGACTGAATCATGTTGTGCGATGGACTCTTGTTGCCAGGGTGAGTCGTGCGCCATGCACAAAGAAGTCGCAACACAAACCTCAGACGCCAAAGGATGCTGCTGTAGCGGAGACGCGTGTGACATGAAGTCGGGCGACATGGCGAGCGCCGCTGAGGGAAGCAAGAACTCCGCCGACATGGCGAAGCACGCGATGTACGACAAGAAGAATCACTCGTCCTGCTGCAACATGAAGCACGAGGGCGCCTCCGGCGACATGAAAACCGAAGGTTCCTGCTGCGACATGAAGCATGATGGTGCTGCGGGAGACATGAAACACGACGGCTCCTGCTGTAACATGAAGCAGAAGGACAAGCAGAAGGAAGCGAAGAAGCAGAAATCAGCTTAAGTCCAAAGCTGCTGAATAATTCCTCTCCCGCAAAGGCTTGCCTTTGCGGGAGAGCTTTTCGGAGAAATTTGTAATGAAAAAACCGTGGGTACTCATCGCAGGCATCGCGTTGTTGGGTGTGGGCGCGATCGTTATGGTTAATTCCAACTCGCCCAAGCCGACGCCTCCTGCACACGAGCATCAACTAGCACAGACTCCAGTTCAGCCGGCTGCGCCCACCGCGCCGACGATGCCCGCGCACTTCGAATACGCGCCGAGCCGGTCGAGTCTTGGTCCAACCCTCGATCCGCAAAAATTCACCGGACTCGTTCGCGAGGCGTATCGCGCCGCGCGCGAAATCCCGCAGACGCTCGCACAGTTGCCGTGTTACTGCCACTGCGACCGCGGCATGGGCCACAAGAGTCTCCACAGTTGTTACGAAGACGAGCACGCGTCAGAGTGCGCCACGTGCATCAACGAAGCGTTGCTCGCGCTGAAACTGGAAAAGGAACACAAGCTAACGCCGGCGCAAATACGCGATCGCATCGTGCAGGAGTTCGGGCAGTAGCCACAAAGAGGCACAAAAAGCACAAACTCAGCGGGATAGTCCCTACTTGTTTTGTGCTTCTTGTGCTTTTTCGTGGCGCTTGATCGCCACGACTTTCATTCCTTCGGGGCCGTTCTCAACCGTGAAATCGATCCGGTCATTGACTGCCAACCCATTCAAGAGGTTCGCGTCCTTGACCGGAAATTCCATCTGCATCGCCGGCATCAACGCGCCGAGCTCGCCGTGATCGATCTCGATCGAAGGCGCTGCCGGATTCAACGCCTTCACCACGCCCTCGCCTTTGTATTGATTCGTCTGCACGGCCGCTGCCGGACCAGAAACGGGCGTGGGAGTGGAAGAAGTTTGCGGCGTGTTCTCATGGCCACACGCCGCTAAAAACATCAGCGCCAAACAACTGCTCGTTAGCCAACCTTTGCAAGCCATACGCTTCTTTTCTCACCGACCTTCGAGATATAAGCCACGAACAATTCGTCGTTACTAAACGCGCCGCTCGGCAGCTCAGCATTTGCCGCGACGCTTACCGCGGCACCGGCGCTTCCAAGTTCGCGTACTTTCGCTTCCGACTGCTGCGCGCCGAGACCTTGCCAGATCGCGACCGCGCGATCGTTTTCCGTGGCGAGCGCCGGCGTGCCTTTGACTGTTTCCTGCGTCAACAAAACACGCGGCGAGAACGTGCGTCCCTTGTCACTTGACTCGGCGGTGTAAACGCCGGGCGCTTCGCCTTCGCCCGCGGCAAACCAAACGACACGCAAGTTTCCTTTCGTGTCGACCGATAACGACGGCCCGGAAACGGGACAGCCGTGCAGCACCCACTTATCGTCGCTGACGATCACCGGCGTGGAGAAATTCGCCGCGTTATTCGTGGAGCTCGCGACCGCGATGTGACGATAACTGCCAGGCAGCACTTGGCGCCAACTCGCATAGAGCGTGCCGTCCGGCGCGAGCGCGAGTGCCGTCTTGCAACATGGACACGCATTCTCAGCGACCTTGCGATTGGACGAGAACGTCTTGCCGCCGTCGTTTGAATCGGCGACGTAGAGATCGCGATTGCTTTCCATGTGATGACCGCCCGCCTCGGCCGATGCTTTCGGCGCCTGGATGTTTCGCTCGTCGAGCCACGCGACGTAGATGCGTCCATCTTTAGCGACGGCGAGTGAGTGCATGCCGTGCGTGGCGGGCGTTTTGTCGTCGTTCACTTTCACCGGCGCGCCGAAACTCTTGCCCTGATCGTTTGAAACGGAGAAGTAAAGATCGGTGCCGCTTTTTCGCTGCGACTCGACACGCGCGGTCCAGAGGACGTAGACCGCGCGATCGGTGACCGCAACACTCGGCGGATCGCCGCGCCACGCAGTCGCGACGCCTGCTTGTTGATTCACTCTAACCGGAGA
>DASXXL010000249.1:0-4108 GCA_036503085.1 Pyrinomonadaceae bacterium
GTTAACGTCGATCGCCACGAGCGCTTCGGTTTGGTTGATGACGAGATAACCACCCGACTTCAACCAAACGCGCGGCTTGATCGCTTTGTCGATCTCGGTCTGCACGCCGTAGGCTTCAAGTATTGGTTGGTCCTTCGTGTAGAGCTTCACGCGCCGCACCAGCCGCGGCTGAATGCGATTCACAAACTCAACGATCGCCTGATACTCCTCTTCGGAATCCACGCGGATTGATTCGAAATCGTCTGACAACTGATCGCGCAGCAAACGCTGCACGAGATCCAAATCGCGATGGACCAGCGACGGCGCTTTCGCTTTCTCTGCCCCTGCACGAATATCGAGCCACGTACGAACGAGATAACGCACGTCCTCGCGCAAGTCTTTCTCAGTGATCCCGACGCCCGCCGTGCGCACGATAAAGCCGCCCGACGGAATGTCTTCTTCGGCGCGGATCGTCTGGATCAACTTGCGCAACCGATGACGCTCAGTGTCTGACTCGATCTTGCGCGAGACACCGACGTGTTCGACAGTCGGCATGTAAACGAGAAACCGGCCCGGCAACGCGATGTGCGACGTGATGCGCGCGCCTTTTTTGGCAATCGGCTCTTTCGCGATCTGGACCAGGATCTCCTGGCCTTCGCTCAACAGGTCGGTGATCGCGGGCTGATGACGTTCACGACGTTGACCACGATAACCGCGCTGCTCGCGACGCTGATCACGATCGCGATCTCGATCGCGTCCGCGTGGGCGTGAATGAGACTCAGCCGGCGGCGCGGGCGGCGCAGCAACTTCGACTTCCTCTGCTTCGACAAACTGTGTCTGCTCGACCTCATCGTCGAGTCCGTCCGATGAAATCGCACTCTCCTGCTCGGCCGGCGCGCTCGAACCTGGCTTGTTCTTGCTCGAGCGACGTCGGCGGCGTCCGCCGCGACGTGTCGCAAACTCACCGCGCGACTGCGTCTCCGTCATGCTGGCTTCTGAATCAGCGTAAAGCTCACCGCCCTCTGTTTCATTCGCGGCCGCAGCGGCTCGCTTCTTCGAGGACTTCTTGGTTGATGCTTTCTTTTTAGCAGCAGTCTTGGTTGCCGCTTTGGCCGGGCGCTTCTTCGACGCTGCTTTACGCGAACGTTTGCTCGTCGTTTCCGCTGCGGGTTCGCCTAATGCCGCTTCTTCTTCGTCGTCACTCACGCGCTGAAACGCAAAACTCCGCGGCGTGTCGTCGCTCACGTCGTCAACGAAACTCGAGACGTGTGCTTCGAGCGGACGCCGTTCGGTGCGCATCGGCTCGACGTCAACATCAGCGTCGTCATCGATCCGTTCGAACGTATCACCGCCGAAGCCGCTCGGTAGTAACGAACCGACTTCCGCGGTGCGAAAGTCGTCTTCCATGTTGAACTCGACCGCGTGAATCTGATCGAAGATGCGTTCCTGGAGTCGCGCGTCCTTGAACATCTCGCCGTTTGCAGCCGTCTCTTCTTCGTCAACGATGCGTTCGATCGAAGGATCGCCGGCGACGAAAGGTGTATCAGGCACTTCGAATTCCGGCTCCGCGGGAAGCGGAGCAGTGCTCGGCGTCTCTTCGCGTTCCCAACGTCCACGACGCCGGCCACGGCGGCCGCGACGCTTTCCTGACTCACCGGCTTCGGTGCTTTCAGCGGACGCTGCCTCTTCATGCCGCAGCGGTTCGACTCGCTCCTGCGTGGCTTCGATGCGCTGTTCGCGTTCGACGCGGTTGAGCGCGATCTCTTCGGCCGCAGCGTGTTCGGCGTCGGTGGTGCCTTTTTTGGATTTGTCGATGACGATTCTTTCAAACTCTTCTTCTTCATCGAAGAAGTCGGAAACGTAGAGGAACGCGTCGCGTTCGAGACCGATGTCGACAAAAGCCGATTGCATTCCGGGAAGGACGCGCATCACGCGGCCTTTGTAGATGTTTCCGACGATTCCCTGGTGTTGTTCACCACGTTCGATATAGAACTCTGCGACCTTATCGTCTTCAATGATCGCAATCTTCTTCTCGCGTCCGTTGACGCTCACGATTAGTTGTTTTGACATTTCTTACCTTTTTTGAGATTGCTCAGCGCGCCGCGAAACCGGGGTAGAGACCAGTTTCCGCGGGGCTGAATGCGGATGGATTGGGCGTGGTGCGCCGACTCTGGCGCAACTCGGGTCGCGTCCGGATCACAAACGTCCGGGACGCGACAACAATTTCTTTCTCTCAACAGAAAACCTGACTAGCCGCTTGGCGGGCCGGAGATACTGTTACAGGGAGCGCATGCTAAAACGAGAATCAGTACTCGGAGCGTGTGCTCTGAACCTGGTCAGCCGCGGAGTATACCCCAAAACCCTCGATATTCCCTAATTGCTGTGCCGTGGGAGCGCAGGCGTCTCGCCTGCAAGGCAATGAAAAGGGCGCTATCGTGTGATTGCAGGCGAGACGCCTGCGCTCCCACGGTGATTAGTGTTCCTTCTCGCCTTCGTAACGCGAGACGGGTCTGTACTTCGGCAGCGACTCGACAATGAAGTCGAAACCGAGCCACAAACTCCAACTGTGATGATAGAACGCGACCGGGACAACGAGGGCCATGATGAACAGCACCACCAGCACGCTCTCGTAATTCGCGCCTAAAATCAGCAAACAAAAGAAGCAGATCAGCAGGATTGCGAACTCCGTCGTCACTACGTTCGCGAGAATCGCGCCGACGAAAAACCCGTCTTCGCGCTTGAAGAGCGCCATGCAGGTCGGGCAGTGATGGCGGATGCGAAACGGGTGCGAGAAAATCTTCGACTCACCACACACGGGACACAACAGCCGCAAACAACGACGCAGGACCCGTTTGATCTGTTGGAAATCTTTTATCACTACCCGCAGCCATCTTACCCTGCGCACGGGCAACAAACCAACCCGCAACAAAAACCGCCAATAGAAGTTTCTTGACACTCCGCGGCGGGTTTGGGTAACAAAGGGCAGACACCGTAACGACTCAACTCCCTGACCCAAAGGATGCTGCGAATATGTCCTGGAACAGAATCGTGCTGCCTATAGATGAAGACCCGAACCCCGAAACCATCGAGATCGGGAACCTTGCCTGGGAAGTTTATCGACGGGAAAAGGAGCCGGCGGGCTTTGCGATGTTTCACGTTACGTTTGCCGACGAGGCGGGGCGGAAATACGAGCGGATCGTCTACCTCTCACCGGTAGCTTCTTCGCTGTGCCGGAACATCGCCGAGAAGTACTCACTCGAACCGTGCAAAGCGCCCGCGCGCGACGAGTCGAACATCATGTTTGTGTTCGGCGACCCGCGAATGATGGGACAACTCCGCGACTCGGTGGACACCGACGCCCTCGTCGTGACGTAGGCTTTATCCGCCTGATCCACCGACGAAGTCGGTGCTTCTGCTTACCGCTTGAGAGGTCGTTCAGGACACGTCTCGAACGCCACCGACTGCGTCGGTGGGATCTGTGGGTGGGGGATCAGCCGCCCTTAACATAACGATCGAACCACGCCAGCGTGCGCTCGAGCGCGTCCACGCGATGACGCAGCTCGCGCAGGCCGTGGCCTTCACGCGGATAACGTACCAACACCGTGTCCACGCCCCGACGCTTCAACGCCATGTACATCTCCTCCGCCTGGGTGATGTGCACGTCGTTATCATTCTCGCCGTGAATAAACAGCGTCGGCGTCTGCACATTTCGCACGTAACGCAACGGCGACCATTGCCACAGCAAATCAAAATTGTCCCACGGAAAACCGCCAAACTCCGCGTGGATCAGGTCCTGATAAAGCGACGTCGCGTAGAAACTAATCAGATTACTCACACTCGCCGACGCCACCGCTGCGCGAAAACGCGGCGTCTGGGTGATGATCCAGTTGGTCATGAACCCGCCGTAACTCCCGCCGGTCACCGCGAGGCGATCGCTGTCGATCCACGAGTTCTTCTTCAATACTTCATCAACACCAAGCATCAGGTCGCGATAATCGCCACCGCCCCACTCGTTTAACGTGCCGTCAGAAAACTTCTGTCCGTAGCCGCTCGAGCCGCGCGGATTCAGATAAAGCACGCCGTAACCACGCGCCGCGTAAGCCTGAAAGCTCGCATTGAACGACCAGCC
>DASXXL010000250.1:0-7424 GCA_036503085.1 Pyrinomonadaceae bacterium
ACGAAGACGGGTTTTATCGGATTACGGCCCTTCCGGCAGGAAACTACACGATCACGGCTTCGGCCCGCGGTTTTGCGAACAGCACCATTCAAAACGTCGAGCTAACCATCAACCGCACGATTGCGCTCGACATTCAACTTGAAGTCGGCAGCGTCACCGGGCAGATCAACGTCACCGCTGAAACGGTCCTGATAGATCCGACCACTGCTGCGACGGGCAGCACGGTGACGCCGCGACAGATCCAGGAGATGCCTGTTAACGGCCGCAACTATCTCGATCTTTTGCAACTCGTGCCGGGCGCGGTGATCAATCGCCAGGCCAACGCGGGCAGCGATAACTCCACGCCCGTGCTCGGCGAGCGCGCCGGAAACAACAACTTCATGATCGACGGTCAGCCTAACAAGAACACTGTCGATGGCGGCGCTGCGGCCCAGTTCAATCAGGAGACGATCGCCGAATTTCAGGTGCTCACGGCGGGTTACAAAGCCGAGTTTGGACAGGCATCAGGCGCGATCGTCAACGTCATCACGCGCAGCGGCAACAACGCATTTCACGGTGTCGGGTCGGCGTTTATTCGCCACGATGCGTTCGACTCGTCAAACTCATTGGACCCGACGCAGACGGACGCGCCGTCTCTGCACCGATACGACTACAGTCTGGCGCTCGGTGGTCCAATCGTTAAGGACAAGGTTTTCTTCTTCGGCTCGGGCGAGCGGATCCATGAGAACCGCATCCTGAACTTCACTTTCCCCAAAACCGGCAATCCCGTCGTGGATCAGCTCATTCGCGACTTCGAAACGCCATTCGACAATCCTTCTCAGGTGCGCGACACGCGCGGCTTTTTCAAGCTGGAAGAACCGGTTGGCCGGCACACGCTTTCTCAGGAGATCAATTACACGAACGGCGTCATCAAAGAATTTCTACCGCTTTCAAACGCGAACAGTTTGCCGTCGCGACGCAACGACACGAGTCTGCGCAGCTTGCTGCTCGGTTTTGGCGACACGGTGCTCATGGGCGACCGCGCGAATCCGTGGGTGTTGACGTTGCGCGGTGGATATCGCGGCGATCGATCCAACTCCGCGCCGTCTCATCCGGAAGCCGGCGTGGGCACGACGTTTCAAGTGTTCAGTTCGAACAACACGGGCGCTCTTTTCGGCAACCTGGGCTCGGTCCAATTCGGCAACAACACGTCTGAGTCGTTTCTCGATCAGAAGTACACGTCGCTTTCGGCGAACGCGTCGAAGCTGTTCGGCAATCACAACATCAAGTTCGGCTGGAGTTTTCTGCGGACGCATGTTGACGGACTCGAATCGCAGCTTCTGAATCTCCAGCTCTTCGCAACCGTGAATGATTTTTCCACCTTCGGCCCGATCAACTCCGGTTTCTTCACGGTAACAACTGCCGGCGGACTCACGCCGCAGGCCAACGAGATTCACCTGCGCAACAACTACAACGCGATCTTCGCGCAGGACGATTGGCGCTTTCACCGGAATCTCACGCTGAACCTGGGCATGCGCTGGGATTACGACTCCGCGTTTCAGAAGAAAGAAAACATATCGCCGCGCGTTGGTTTCGCGTGGCAGGCGACGCCGACGACCGTGGTGCGCGGGCATGGTGGACGCTTCTACGATCAGTATCGCCTGGGCCTGACGCGGGACGTGCCGTTCTTCGGTGGCGCGGATCGTCGCGTGGTCCAACCGTTCTCGTTTCCACGTGGATTTTTCGGCGTGCCGACTCTAGCGGTCGCTGCTATCGACGCGTCGTTGTTTCCGGGCGGACTCTGCGTTTCCCCGAATCTGACGGACGCGCAGATCGCTGCCGGAAACGTGGCGTGTCCGGCGAGTCTGTCCGGCGGTGTTCCGCAACTCTTCATCGGCATCGATCGCCTCAACAAAGTGGTCGCGCCGGGACACGCGCTGATTCCTGCGAACGCCGTTATCAACATCTCGAACGTACAGCAACTGTCGGGACTCACTCCGCAGCAATACGCAGACGCCGCGAGCATCGCGGTCGGCAAAGCGCCCGGCTTCTTTTTCTGGGGACCCTTCGGCGCGCTGACGCACGCCGCAATTCCCGCGCAGATTCTGCCGACGAATATCGACAGCACTTTCGCCACGCCGTTCACGAATGGTTTCAGCATCGGCGTGCAACAGGAAGTCGGCAAAGAGCTCGTCGTCACGGCAGATTATTATCACCGCAAGATGCACAACCTGCTCGGCGTCCGGGAATCAAATATCTCGTTTGTCTCGCGCACGGGCGCGCGAACGTTTTTGCCGCCGTTTACCGCCGGCGCGATCAATACGTTCGGACCCTGGTATAAAGGCACTTACGACGGGTTGATTCTCAGCTTCAGCAAACGGATGAGCCGTCGTTTCCTGCTGAACGGCAACTACGCTTATGCTCGCGAGACTGACAATCAACTCGGGATTAACTCGCTGCCGTCGGATAGTTTCATCGGCATTGCGCCGACGGTCTCGAGCGTGGAGAACGGCGTGCTGATGACCAACGCGAATGGTCCGTACACGAGAGTCAACGGCCGGTTGGTCCAACAGGCGAACACGTTCGTCTATGGTCCGGACCGCGACAAAGGGCCATCCGATTTATCGTTGGCCCACACGTTTCAGCTCAATGGCTTGTTTGAGTTGCCGTGGCAGATACAATTGAGTGGCATCTTTCGCGCGCAGAGCGGGTTTCACTACAGCCGCACCGGAACCAATGTCGACCCTGACGGCGACGGCACGTTCAACGGCATCGATCTGGTTCCGGGCCGGAATGCTTTCACCGCGCCCAATTATGTGAACCTCGACATGCGCTTCGGCAAGCGCTTCAATCTGGGTGAACGTGCAAGACTGCAAGTGCTGTTCGAGTTCTTCAATATATTCAATCGGCAGAATGCGGCGGCCGTCGAGACCACGACCACGAATGCCAATCTTCCTTTCGGCGCTTTGAAGCAGGTGTTGCCGGGACGTGAAGGGCAGTTGGGCGTAAGAGTCGAGTTTTAGAGGTTCTACCTGGGACCGCAGGCGTCCCGCCTGCACGCTTAAATTGGGCGCTGTCGTGCGTTGCAGGCGAGACGCCTGCGGTCCCAGACCTACTCACCGGCGGCGATTATCGGGAGCTATCTTTTATGAACATGTTGCGTGCGATTTGCGGTGTATTGTTGTGTCTTGTTTCTGCGGCTGTCGTGTTTGGACAGGGAACACGTTTGCTGCGCCATCCGACGGTGAGTCGTGATTCGGTAGCGTTTGAATATGCGGGAGATCTTTGGGTCGTTGGCCGCAGCGGCGGGCAAGCGCGCCGTCTCACGTCAACCCAGGGCGTAGAGCTCGATCCTTTTTTCTCTCCCGATGGCTCGCAGATCGCTTTCAGTTCCACGGTTGCCGGTAACACTGACGTTTACGTTGTGCCGGCGAGCGGCGGTGATCCGAAGAGACTGACTTATCATCCCGGCGTAGATCGTGTTCGCGGCTGGACTCCTGATGGGCGTCGCGTGATCTTCGCTTCGGCCCGCGACACCGCGCCGCAACAATCTTATGTCCGCTTGTGGACCGTCGCCGCTGACGGAGGTTTTCCCGAACCGCTGCCGATGCCGCGCGCGTTCAGTGCGTCGTATTCACCGGACAGCCGGCGCATCGCGTACGAAGAGATTCCTACCGTCTTCATTCCTGACTGGTACGAGACGAGTATATGGCGGCATTACCGCGGCGGCCGCACGCACCCGGTCGCGATAATGAACCTCGCTGATTACTCGGTCGAGAAACTTCCCTGGTCCAACAGCAACGACAGCTTACCGATGTGGATCGGAAAGACGATCTATTTTCTTTCCGATCGTGATTTCACGACGAATCTTTACGCTTACAGCACCGACACGAAACAGGTCAAACAACTCACTCATCATGATGACTTCGACATCATGACTGCGTCGGCCGGTCCTGATGCCGTCGTCTACGAACAAGCGGGCTACATCTATCTCGTCGATGCTTCGTCAGGAAAAGAGCAACGACTGAACATTCAGGTGGCAGGCGACTTGCCGTGGGCGCGTACGCAATTCAAGAAAGTCGCGAGCATGATCCGCAACTCAACGCTGTCGCCGACGGGAGTGCGCGTGGCGTTCGAGGCGCGCGGCGAGATCCTTACAGTTCCGGCGGAAAAAGGTGATTACCGAAACCTGACGCAGAGCTCCGGAGCAAACGATCGCAATCCCGCGTGGTCGCCTGATGGTAGTCAACTCGCGTGGCTCTCGGATGCGAGTGGTGAGTATCAACTGATGGTCGGCGATCCGCTTGGTCTGACTACGCCGCGAGTGATCCCCCTGCCGTCAACAGCGTTCTTTTCTGCGCCGTCATGGTCGCCGGATGGCAGTCAGCTTCTGTTGCAGGACAACCACCGCAATCTCTGGACGATCGGGATGGCGAGCGGCAAAGCGACGAAAGTCGATACCGATAATTATCCGGATCCGATCCGTTCGTTTGATGCCGCCTGGTCGCCCGATTCGAAGTGGATCACGTATTCAAAGAACTTGCCCAGCCATCTGCGCGCGATCTTCATTTACTCACTCGCCGACAAGCAATCGCACCAGGTAACTGACGGGCTCGCGGATTCGATTTCGCCAGCGTTCGACGCTGGTGGAAAGTATCTCTACTTCATGGCCAGCACCAACTATGGACCAAGCACTGGCTGGCTGGAGATGAGCTCGATCGATCGGCCGGTGCGGCGCGCGATCTATCTTGCCGTTTTGAATGCGAGTGAACCGTCGCCACTCCTCCCAGAAACGGGCGACGAACCACCGAAACCACCAAGTCCGCCCGAAGGCGCTCCCGCGCCAACTCCGCCGCCGCCGCCAGCGCCACGCACGGTCAACGTGCGCATTGATTTCGATCGCATCGGACAGCGAATTCTCGCCGTCAATATTCCGCCGGGTGATTACGGCAACCTGACGGCCGGCGCCACGGGGAGTTTCTATTACACGGAACCAACAGCGCCGGGAACGCCGTCACTGCGTTTGCAGCGATACCAACTCAGAGATCGAGCCGCCGCGCCTTTTCTCGAAGGCATTCGTTCTTACTCACTTTCAAACGACAAGAAGAAATTGCTTTATCAAGGCGTTGCTCCGAACAGTTGGGGAATTGTGCCGACCGATCGACCCGCGCCGGTCAAGGTCGGTGATGGTCCACTCAACGTGGCCCAACTCGAAGTGCGCGTCGATCCGCGCGCCGAGTGGGAACAGATTTATCGCGAGAACTGGCGCATTCAACGCGAGTACTTCTACGATCCGAAGTTCCACGGCAACGATTGGCAAGCGATCTATGACAAATATAAAGCGCTGCTTCCTTACGTGGGCCACCGAGCCGATCTCAACTATTTAGTCGCGATGGTCGGCGGCGAACTGACGGTGGGCCATTCGTATCTGCAGGGCGCTGGCGATGTTCCCGGTGAAGATCCCGTTTCGGTTGGTATGTTGGGGGCTGACTTCACGATCGAGAACGGGCGTTATCGCATCAAGCGGATCTACACCGGCGAGAACTGGAACCCCGATTTGCGCGCGCCGCTGAGTGCGCCCGGTATTCAGGTGAGTGAGGGCGATTATCTGCTGGAAGTGAACGGCCGTCCGCTGGTTCCGCCGACGAATTTGTATAGCATGTTCGAAGGCACGGCGAACCGGCAGACGCTCATTCGCGTGGGTAAGAATCCGTCGCTCGAAGGTTCGCGCATCATCACGGTCACGCCGGTTGCAAGCGATGACGGTCTGCGCACTCGCGCGTGGGTGGAAGACAATCGCCGCCTGGTCGACAAACTTTCGAACGGCCGGCTCGCTTATGTTTGGCTGCCTAACACCGCCGGTCCTGGTTACACCTATTTCACTCGCTACTACTACGCGCAACAGGACAAAGAAGGCGCGATCATCGACGAGCGTTACAACCACGGCGGCCAGGTTGCCGATTACATCGTGAATGAGCTCGAGCGAAAACTGATGGGCTATTTCGTGCAGCGCGACGGGCAGCCGGCCACGTCGCCAACGGCCGGAATCTATGGTCCAAAGGTCATGATCATCAACGAGTCTGCCGGCTCGGGCGGTGATGCGCTGCCCTACATGTTCAAGCAGCGGAAGATTGGACCAATGGTCGGCACGCGCACGTGGGGCGGGCTCGTGGGCACGCTCGGCGTACCGCCGATCATTGACGGCAACGGTATCACTGCGCCGATTCTGGCGTTCTATGATTTATCAGGTAAGTGGGCGGTTGAGAATGAAGGCGTCTCCCCAGACATCGAAGTCGAGTACACTCCCGCGGCGGTGATCAATGGGCGCGATCCGCAGATCGAACGGGCAGTTCAGGAAGCAATGAAACTGCTCGAGCAGAATCCGGTGCGAAGAGTGCCCAGACCCGCGCCGATTGACCGGGTATCGAAGCCGCGAAACTAGGGCCACAAAGAGGCACAAGAAGCACAACTATGAAACATTGGTCTAACCGTTTGTTCGCGGTCATCAGTGTGGCCGCGACACTTTTTATCTTCACATCACTCGCACGAGCTCAGGGTGTCAACGTCGAGCGTGTCGTCGCCGAACTCGAACCCGAGATTCAGCGCACGCTGCTCGCCGGTAACATTCCTTCGGCCTCGATCGCTTTGGTCGAAAACGATCGCGTGATCTGGAGTAGTGCTTACGGGTATTCGAATCTTTGGGCCCGCACTCCCGCGACGACGAACACGGTCTATCTAATCGGCTCGACGTTCAAGACGATGTCGACGTATGCGTTGTTTCAGCAGATGGAACAAGGCAAGTTCAAGCTCGACGATCCGGTCGACAAGTATTTAGGCGACATCAAGATTCAAGGTGAAGATCCGCAGCACCCGATCACGTTTCGTCATTTGTTGACCCACACGTCAGGTCTCGCCACAGACTTCGGGCCGTTTCCGGTTTGGGGCGACACCGTGCCTCCGCCGTTGGAGGATTACTTGCGCAAATCGCTCAAGGTAGAGCGACCACCAATGACGAAAGTCGAATACTCAAACACTGCGTTCACTCTGGTTGGTTATCTCGTGCAGAAATTCTCCGGCGTTCCTTTCAAGAAATACATACAAGAACAAATCTTCACGCCGATGGAGATGACGAGCACCGCCTTCGAACCGCGCCCGGACATGGAAGAACGACTCGCGATTCCGTACGTCGTCGATGAAAAGACCGGCAGCCAGGTCGGCACGGTGCGCATGAAAGCTTCCGTTTGGCCGGCTGGTCTTGTTTATGGAACCGTGCTGAACCAGGCGAACTGGTTGATCTGCAATCTCAACGGCGGCGTGTTCAAAGGCAAGCGACTCATCAGTGCAGAGACATTCGAGCAGATGATGACGCGCCAATTCGATCAGTTCAAAGGCGGCATCGAAGGAATTTGGGGAAACGAAACTGCGGGCTTTGGCTTGACGTGGTG
>DASXXL010000251.1:0-1884 GCA_036503085.1 Pyrinomonadaceae bacterium
GATGGTCTCACTCGTTCTGCTGCAAGCATTACTGATCACCTCCGTAGCCCAACGTCCATTCAACAGCTTAAACCACTTCCGCGCGCGTCGCCGGCTCACCTCCGACACTGCCGGCAGCGGACCGTCGTTTGGCGAATACACGTTCGTGCGCACGATTTACGATTCGCCGCGCGGGTACAGGGGCTATGACGGCGGGGGCACATGGACCACCGACTACCCCGAAGCCGACAACAACTTCATCGTTGGCTTGCGTGAGTGGGCGGGCACGAATTTGAAGATCGCGCCGCGTCCGCAACAACTCGCTATTCTCGACGATCGCATCTTCGACTATCCGATCCTCTACGCCGTCGAGCCCGGGTTTATGGATCTCTCAACCGAACAAGCTGCGCGGCTACACGAGTACATCGCCCGCGGTGGCTTCATCTTTTGGGATGACTTTTGGGGCGAGCGCGAGTGGGCTAACGTGCAGAAGCAGATACACAAGATCGATCCCGAGCTTGAGATTCACGACCTGCCGCTGAGTCATCCGATCTTTCACGCGTATCTGGATGTGGAAGAGGTGGTCCAAGTGCCCAACGTTTACAACGCGCAGCGCGGTGTTACGTCTGAGAAGGGCGGGATCGTGCCGCACTACATGGGCGTGCTGAACAAGCAGGGCCGCGTGGTTGGTTTCATCTCGCGCAATTGCGACATGGGCGATGCGTGGGAATGGATCAATGACCCCTCCTACCCCGTCAAATACGGCCTCCCCGCCTACAAAGTCGGCATCAACGTGGTCATCTACGCGATGAGCCATTAATTGATGTCGATTTCATCTGCCTTCTCAAGGCCTTCAGTTCTTTTCGAACCACGTCGTCCATCGGCGTATTCCCCGCGCTCGACATCCACCCGCTCATCGCAGACACAAATACCTCTTTGAGAGTAGCAAACGAAAAGCCCTCACTTTTCCTAACAACCAAAGCAACAGTCGCATCCGCCAGCCGCAACTCCACCTGCAACTCCGCGTTCCACTTCTGCACGTACCGCAACCGCTCAATCTCACCCGGCAGCTCAAAATAGTATTTCCGATCGAAACGGCTCGGCCGATCGAGAATCGCCGTGTCGAGCTTCTCCGCATGGTTCGTCGTTGCCAACACTACGACACCATTATTCGGCTGAAACCCATCCAACTCGTTCAGAAAAAACGAGCGGTTCTGATCGTGAATCATCGCGTCGAGATCTTCGAGCACCACCACACACGGCGCCATCCGCGCGCGCTTGAATATCTCCGCGATGTTCTCCTGCTCCTGCGCGTCGCTCTTAAAGCTGCGCACATACAGGCACGGCTGGCCCAACGAGTTAATCAGCGCTTTGATCGTATGCGTCTTGCCGTTTCCCGGCGGCCCAATAAAGATCGCGCCGCGCCGCCACGGAATGCCATAACGCTCGTATGTCTCGCGTGAGCTGAAAAACTGCGCGAAGTCACTTTGCAGTTGCTGCTTGAGCGCGTCGCTCAGAATCAGGTTGTCAAAGGTCGCGCTCTTGATCGACTCAAACAGATCTTTGTTCTTCTGGAAGTAACCGTCCTGAAAGACGAGGATCTCGCCACGCACTTCACACGACCACTCGCAAACCGCGTCATAGAACTTCTCGGCAGTTTCGCGCTGTTCAGACACGACCCACTGGTGACGAATGCGATAACAGCTCTCGTTCCAGGTCAGGAAAACAACGTCGAGCAGTTCTCCGTTCCAGAGCACATTGAGCCAGGCGTTCTGCGTCCGAGGCTTCAGCTTTTTGCCGCGGCCTTCCCAATCGATTCGCGTGTGATTGAGAACAGACTTCTGCTCCACCACCGAGCACTTGCCTGCGCGCACAAACGCCTCCAGGTCAAACTCCCAGTCGGTA
>DASXXL010000252.1:0-3225 GCA_036503085.1 Pyrinomonadaceae bacterium
GTTAACGCGAATACACGCGGATATGGAAGATAAGGAAATAAAAGAACTCGAGAAGGCGGTCGAGCAGATTTGGGAAGTTGCTCGACGTTTCGGTCTCGATCCGTATCCGACCAACTTCGAGATCGTGCCCGCGACGGTGATGTATGAAGTCGGCTCTTACGCGCTGCCCGGCCGTTATTCTCACTGGACCTTCGGCAAGGCTTACCATCGTATGAAGACGATGTATGACTTCGGTCTCTCAAAGATCTACGAGGTCGTCATCAACACCAATCCCGCGTACGGTTTTTTGCTCGAGACCAACAGCCCGATTCAAAACAAGATGGTCATAGCGCACGTGCTGGGCCACGTCGACTTTTTCAAGAACAACACGTACTTCTCGAAGACGAACCGGCGCATGGTGGAAAGTGTTTCGACGCACGCGCAGCGGATGATGGAGTATGAATTCAAGTACGGGCGCAAGACAGTGGAACGTTTTCTCGATTCCGTGTTGGCGATCGAGGAACACATCGATCCGTATTTCTTCATCAAGCGCGAAGTGTCTATTGCCGAAGAAAAGCGACGCGACGAGCACCGGCGCAAGGACGGTCGTTACGATGATCTGTGGCTGCTCGATCAGCGCGGACAGGAAAAAGCCGAGAACAACGGCGAGAACGCCGCGAATGAAAACGAAAAGACGCGGCGAGAGCGACTGCCCGAAAAAGACATTCTGTTCTACCTGATGAAAAACTCGCCGACGCTTGCGCCGTGGCAACGCGATGCGATCGCGATGGTGCACGAAGAGATGGAATACTTCGTGCCGCAGATGCAGACGAAGATCATGAACGAAGGTTGGGCCAGCATCTGGCACGCGCGCATCATGCGCGAGCTCGATCTGAGCGACAACGAGCACATCGAGTTTGCAAATCTTCATTCAGGCGTTGTGTCGCCGCAGAAAGGCCAACTCAATCCGTATTATCTCGGCTACAAAATCTACGAAGACATCGAGCGCCGTTGGAACGAACCGTCCGACGAGGAGCGCAAGAAGTTCAACCGGCCCGGAAACCAGGGCCGCGAAAAGATTTTTGAAGTGCGCGAGCTTGATAACGACGTTTCGTTTTTGCGCAACTACCTGACGGAGGAGTTGTGTGAAGAACTCGACCTGTTTGTGTTTGAGTTGATCGAGGAAGAGGAGTGGACCATTACGGAGAAGCGCTGGGAGAAAGTGCGCGATCAGCTCGTGTCGAACATGACAAACTTCGGTTTTCCGTATTTGCAGGTTGAAGACGGCGACTACAACGGGAACCGCGAGCTATACATGAAGCATCGCTACGAGGGTACTGAGTTGGACATGCGCTACGCGCGCAAGGCGCTCGAGCACGTGCATGCGCTCTGGGGCCGCCCGGTGCATTTGGAAACGATCATTGATGATGAGTCGACAGTGTTGCACTTCAACGGCAACGAACACGCCGAAGATTAGCTACAGATAAACACGGATCAGTTATCGAGTTTTTCCAGCAACAGTTCGGGCATGAGCGGGATGCGGTTGAAGCTGACGCCGGTGGCGTTTTCGATCGCGTTGAGAATCGCGGGTGCGGCGCCGTCCATTGGTAACTCGCCGATGCCTTTCGCGCCGCCTGGTCCATAGGCGTACGGGTTCTCTTCGAAGTACACGCGAATCGGCGGAATGTCGGCGGGCGTGGGAATGATGTAGTTGGTCATCTGGCTGTTGGCCATGCGGCCGTCTTTCCAAACGACGTTTTCGAACAAGGTAAATCCAATCGCCTGCGCCACGCCACCTTCGATCTGTCCGGCAGCCAACACCGGATTCAGCACGCGCCCGACTTCCTGCAGCGCGACGAAATCTTCCACGTGCGCTTCGTAAGTGAGTGAGTCGAAGGAAACTTCGGCGACGTAAACGGCCCATGCGTAAGCGCCATACGCGTCGCCCTGATACTTGTCGTCGTCCCAATGAACGTTGGGTGGCGGTTGATATGTTGCGGAAGTTTTCAGCGGGCCGAATTTTTCGATGTACTTCGCGCAAGCGTTCTGAAAATCCCGCTTGTTATCTCCAAGATCCCCTTTACCAAAGGCCTCGCTCAAGAGGCCGCTCCCGATTAGCGTTTGCTTCAACCCGGTCACCGCCGACTCCACTAATTTCCCGACGACCATCGACGTGCGTGACGCGACGGTTGGCCCACTGTTCGGCACCAGCCCCGTATCAGGTTGAACGATCTCGATCGATTCGAAATCGAGACCCAGCGCTTCAGCGGCGATCTGCGAAAAGATCGTGTTTGTGCCCTGACCAATCTCGGTGCTGGCCGCGAGCACGCGCACTTTTCCTTCCGGCGTGGCTTCCGCGGAAACCACGGATTGCAAATAAACTTCGCCCGAGCCAGTAAAGCCAGCGCCGTGCATGAACGTGGCGAAACCGATGCCGCGCTTCTTCCCGTTGCCGTTTCGATTTGCGAAGCGTTCGCGTTTCGCGTGATAGTCGCTGAGCTTCAACGCGCGATCGAGCAGCCCATTCAGATCGACGCGCTCGCGAATCATTTGGCTCGTTGCAGTCGTTTCACCTTCGTGAATGAAATTGCGCCGCCGAAACTCTTCAGGCGAGAGGCCGACGGCGTGCGCGACCTTATCCATGTGACGTTCGAGAGCAAAGATGCTCTGCGGCGCGCCGAAACCGCGAAACGCGCCGTGCGGCGGCACGTTGGTGGCGACCGCCTTACTGTGAATGCGCACGTTCGGACAAACGTATGGACCAGCGGCGTGAATCGTGCCGCGTGAAAGCACGACCGGCGACAACGTGCAGTACGCGCCGCCATCGATCACGAAGTCGATTTCTATCGCGAGCAGCTTGCCGTCTTTCGTGAGCGCGGTCTTGTGACGCGTGCGCGAGGGATGTCGCTTCGTCGTCGCGACCATGTCTTCAGCGCGATCGTAAATGAGCTTCACCGGCTTCCCCGATTTCCACGCGAGCAACGCTGCGTGTCCGGTAATCAGTGATGGATACTCTTCCTTGCCGCCGAAACCGCCGCCCGTTTCGGTTTGGATCACGCGAATCTTGTCTTCGGGCAGATCAAACAACTTCACGAGCGCTTTGTGAACGTAGTACGGGCATTGCATCGATCCCCAAACAGTCACGCCGTCGGTTCGATTGGCGATGGCGATCGCGCCGTTGTTCTCGATGTAGAGCTGTTCCTGCGCGCCGGTTTCGTATTCGCCTTCTACGATGAAATCGGCGTT
>DASXXL010000253.1:0-4794 GCA_036503085.1 Pyrinomonadaceae bacterium
AGTAACCGGCGCGCACGGTCGGCAAGAGCAAAACAAAACTAACGACGCCAATCAGGAAACTCGCCGCTGGTCCAGCGACCGCGATTCGAAACTCCGCCCGCGGATTCTCCGGTTCGTTGCGCAGTCGCGCGAGGCCGCCAAACGGATGCAAGACGATCTCTTCGATCTCAATGCCTTCCGAACGGCCCATGAACGCGTGCGAGAGTTCGTGGGCCAACACCGAGAGAAACAGCCCAAGCGTCGTGATTACGCCGAGCACCCACGCCGTCACCGTGCCGACGGGTTGCAGTCGAAACGAACCGATGAACATGCCGCCGCGGCTGAGGTTCACGGCGATCAGCCACACGCTCAGGATGAAGACGATGAACCAGCGATAATCAAAACGCACCGGAATGCCGTAGATATGCGCGACCGTGACCTGGCGTTTGTAGATTCCGAGGAAGTTCACATCGTGGTTCCTGGCGGGCTTAGGTCTCGAACGCGGTCGCTTCAGTGTCGAGCAATGGATGCGCTTCGGTGCGCGCAACGCGTCGCAGCAACAACGGCTCCTCGTAGAGTTGGGCCAGGCCGCGCACGATCGCGAAGCGCGGATCGTCGGCAACCTTCACGACCAGATCGAGTTCACGTTGCAGGTATTGTGACAAGCCTTCGAGTTGCGCGCCGCCGCCGGTGAGAATCAAACCGCGCTCGTAAATATCGCCCGCGACTTCCGGCGCGAGCTCGGTCAACATCGAGCGCACTTCCTCGGCGATGCGCCGGATGATCGTCATCGTGATCGCGTAAACCTCGCCGGCGGTGATATCGACGGCGCCCGGGCTTCCAGTTTGCACGTCACGCCCGCGCACGTTGATCTTCTTGTTGGGTTCTTCCGGTTCGATCGCGGAACTTAGCTGCAGCTTCAACCGCTCTGCTGTTTGCACACCGATCGTCAACCCGCGATGACGCCGCAGCCGGTCCATGATCGCCTGATCGATGTCGCCACTGCCGATTCGTTGCGCGCGCGAAGCGATGATCGAGCCGCTGATGATCGCGGCGACGTTGGTCGTGCCGCCGCCGATGTCTACGACTGCCGCTGCGTGTTCGTCGTTAACGGGAACGCCCGCTCCGATCGCCGCGGCTTGTCCTTCTTCGATCATGTAGACGCGACTGATGCGCGCTTCTTCAGCGGCCGCGAGCAGCGCGCGTTTTTCGACCTGCGTCACTTCGGAAATGACACTCATGATCGCGCGGCGACTGAAATGCGAGAGACCGCTGCGAGCTTCGCGCACAAAGTGATCGAGCAGCGCGCGCGTGCGTTCGAAGTCGGCCACGACGCCGTCGACGAGCGGCGCGATCACGGCGATGTCGCGTGCTTCGCGTCCCTGCATCTTGTGCGCTTCGTTGCCGAAGGCGATCACTTCGCCGGTGATCTTGTTGACGGCGACGACAGATGGTTCATCGATGACGACACCACGGCCGCGCACGGCTATGAGTGTGCTCGCCGAGCCCATATCGATCGCCATTGAGTCTGAGACAACGTTCTGAAGGGCGTGAAGGCCGATCAGTTTTCCGGTAGTGCGAATGAAGGACATTGCTTAAAACGACCCGCTTGCTTTTTGCCAGTCGACCTCCCAAAGCATCACAGGCTGTTGCCTGTTCTTCACCATGATCGCTTCGCGTGGCTTTAATCTATAACGACTGCGTGCGGCTTTCGCCGTCGCATCACTGATCAGAATCTCTCCACCCTGGGCGTTTGATTCGAGCCGCGACGAGGTGTTGACCGTGTCGCCGATTGCAGTGTACTCGGAACGGCGTTCGGAACCGATATAACCAACGACGACTTCGCCCGTGTGCAGGCCCATGCCGACGCCGATCTCGGGAAAACCTTCGTCGCGTAACTCGCGGTTGATGCCGAGCAGGCGGCGCTGCATCGCGACGGCGGCGTTCAGGGCGTTTGATGCGTCGTCGGGTGTCGCTGTTGGCGCGCCAAACAGGGCCATTAGACCATCGCCGAGATATTTATCGAGCGTGCCGCCGTGCGCGAAGATGATGTCGGTCATCGCGGAGAAGTAGCGGTTCAGCAGGCTCACGATCTTTTCCGGCGGCGCGTGTTCAGAGATGCGGGTGAAGCCGCGAATGTCGGCGAAGAGAATCGTGATGGTCTGACTCACGCCGCCCAACTTGAACGAGTCGGGATTTTCCAGCATCTGCTTCACGACGTATTCGGGCAAGAACCGGCTGTAGTTCGCGCGCGCGACTTCTTCACGCGCGAGGCGTTCGTGAGCGCGTGCGTTCTCGACAGCGATCGCCGTTTGCGCCGCGACGGCGCTGATCAGTTCGAGATCGTCGGGCTTGAACGCGGCAAATGGATCCAGACGGTCGGCGTAAAGTGCGCCGTGAACGCGCGACTCCGCCATCAACGGCGCGCAGATCGTCGAACGCACGCCTTGCGACACGATCGAATCGACTCCGGCGAACTGTTCGTCGGACGCTGCGTCCTGCGAAAGCAAAGCGACACGCTCGCGCATCACTTTGCGCGTGATGGTCCGGCCGATCGACAACTTTCGCGCGTGTGCTTCGAGCTTGTTGTCACGCGCACGCACGGCGATCGGCGTCAGGTTGGAGTCGTCGCCGTTGTTGCCGCCTTCCGCCAACAACGCAACCACGCGATCGGCGGGCGTTGAACGAAAAATAATGTCGGTGGCTTTTTCGAAGATGGCGTTCAGATCAAAAACGGAGCCGAGCGTTTTGCTCATCTCGTAAAGCGCCGTCAGGATGTTTGCTTTGCGTTGCAGCGCTTCGAGCACTTTGTCGCGTTGGGCCGCGACGGGAATCTCTTCTTTCGAGCGCAGCACGGTCGACATCACGTCGTTCGCGGAGATGAGCAGTTGCGTGTGGCCCAGCGGTTTGTCGTCGTAACGGACGTCCGTCGTCCGTTCTTCCACGGGCTGCTCGAAACGCAACGTGCTCGCGCCGATCGTGATGCGGTCGCCGTTTTTGAGTTGCTGTTCGAAACGCGGTTCGCCGTTGATGAAGACTTTATTCGCGCTGCGCCGGAGCTGGCCGTTGATCACCGCGCCGTCGACGATCGTGAACGTGCCGTTGTCTGCCTGATTGATATGAGCGTGATAGCGTGAGGCGCGTGGATCGTCTAAAACCACCGTGTTGTCCGGCGCGCGGCCGATCGTACACGCAGCCTGCGGCAAAAAACTGTATTGCCATTGACGGCCACTCGCGTCGGTGATTTTCAGATGAGCCATGGACGCGCGATCCTAACAGCAGAATCTTAACACTGACAACCGCGAAAAAATTTGTGTAGTGGGAGCGCAGGCGTCTCGCCTGCAAACGCACGGGAGCACCATTGTTCACAGCTTTGCAGGCGAGACGCCTGCGCTCCCAGGTCACCGAAAAAATTTGAACGCGTAAAGCTTTTCAGCGTGAACACGGCTGGGCTATCATGCCGACCGCCCACACCACAAGGAGCAACTGTATGAGGTCCTCGGCTCGCAGTGCCGCGCTCGCTTTAATAACTGTTTTCTGTGTCGTCCAGACGTTGTCGGCGCAGACGCCCACGAAGCAACCGGCGGCAAAGACTCCGCGCGGCAGTGTCTCAGGCCGAATCACGATCAAAGGCAAACCAGCGCCCGGTGTGTTGGTCGGTCTGCGTCGTTATGACGGCATGAATCCGTTTGAGGCGTTGCCGAAAGCATTTACGGATCAGGATGGTGTCTATCACATCACGAACGTAGCCGCGGGCTCGTATCATGTTATTCCCACTGTGCCGGCCTACGTTTCGACCGCTTCAGACTACAACGTGCAGCCCGTGGTCCTTAACGAAGACGAAAACGTCGAAGGCGTTAACTTTTCGCTCGTGCGAGGCGGTGTGATCACCGGCAAGGTGACGGATGCAGACGGCCGGCCCATCATTCAATTGCCGGTCGATATTTTTCGCGCCGATCTGATAGACCGGCAAGCCCAGGTGCGGCAGGTGTATCCGGCGAATAGCGGCATGACGGACGATCGCGGGATCTACCGCGTCTATGGGCTTATGCCCGGGAAATACAAAGTCGCCGCGGGCCGCAGCGATGAATTCACAGGTAGTTTCACGATCGCACAGGACCGCACGTTCAGACAGGTGTTCCACCCCGACGTGAGCGACTCCGCCAAAGCGACGATTATTGTAGTCAGTGAGGGCAGCGAGGCGAAGGACGTCGACATCAGTTTGGGCCGACCGGTGCAGACGTTCTCAGTGAGCGGGCACGTGATCAATAACGAGACCGGCCTGCCCGTGCCGAACGTGCGTTACGGTCTGACGCGCATCATTGGTGAGCGGTCTGATTATGTAAACCGCGGCATCGCGGCAAACGAGCGCGGCGATTTCATCACTGAAGGACTCTTACCGGGCAAGTACGCCATCGTTCAGTATTCTGATCGAGCGAACGAAATGCGTCTCGAAACAACGGATTTTGAAATCGTCGATCAGGACGTCACGGATCTGGCGATCAAGCTCGCGAAAGGCGGAAGTATCTCCGGAGTGGTGGTCCTGGAGAGTGACGACAAAGCAGCGCGGAACAAATTGGCCGAGCTTCAGTTGCGCGGCTTTATCTCGGTTGCTGCGGGCTACGGCAGTTCCTTTTCTTCGATGATTGCTGCCGACGGAGGATTTCGCTTCAGTGGCTTGGCAAACGGCGCCTTAAACATCTCGCTGACGGAAAAGAATATGCCGTTTCCGCCGAAAGGTTTCGCCCTCTTGCGCATCGAGCGCGATGGCGTGACGGTCCCGCGGCTCGAAATGAAAGACGGCGAGTCGATCAC
>DASXXL010000254.1:0-4858 GCA_036503085.1 Pyrinomonadaceae bacterium
TGAACACCGGCACGACGCGTCCGCCGTAAGCGGAGATGCCGCTGTAGTCGCCGAAGAAGATGCGATTGTTTACCGCAAACGGCTTCACGTCGATCTTGCGATTGACGAATGTGCGGCCGCCGTCAACGCTGCGCGCGAGCGTCAGACCCGTCGTTGCGCCCGTCGTATCGCGTCGATCGTAAAAGATCACGTTCACTGAACCATCAACCGGATCGACCGACATCCACGTAAAGAACTGATCCTTGCCGTTCTTGACCGGATCGTCGTTGACGCGCACCGGCTCCGACCACGTATTGCCGCCGTCTCTCGAGTACATCACGAACACGTCCGGATCGCCGTTGCGCGCGTCGATCCAATTGACGTAGAGCGTGCCTTTGTTTGGACCATCGCTGAGATCGACGCCCGTCGTCGGCATACCGTTAGCGCGCTCGAGTCCTTCGACGCCGAAGTCCCAACCGCCGGGAATGTTTCCGATGACTTTGTCTTTGCCGAACGTGAGTCCGCCGTCGAGCGACTTGTCGAAAACCAGGCCGAGCGGGCCGGCCCAGACGACGTAAACTTCGCCTTTTGGTCCAATCGCCGGCACCGCGCCTTCGACCGTGTTGTCGCTGTCGAGACAGTCGCCGCCTGTGTCGGAAATGCGAAACGGCATCGCAAACGACTGCCCCTGGTTTGTCGATCTCGTGAAGTAGATCTGTGAATGATCTTCAGGGTTCGCGCTGCCGTAAGCGTCGAAACGCGTCCACGCGAGATACACGTTGCCTTTCCAACGCGAGCCCGGCGCGTTGTCGACAACGAGGCCGGGTTTGTCTTCAAACGGAATGACAGTATTGATGTGATTGATCGCCGGCGTGCCGTCGGACCACGTGCGCCCGCCGTCTTTCGAGACGTTTACAATCATGCCGTTTTCGGCGCGCGGCGGCCGCGGCAGGCGAATGCCGTCGAAAGAAAGATGCGCGTGATACGCAATGCCGTCGCTGCTGAACGCCATTATGTCGTCGCCCTGCGTAAGGTTCTTCGGATCGGGCGTCCCAACGGTGGTCCATGTCTTACCGCCGTCGAACGTGACGTAGTGATAACTGCCCGCGCGCGGCTTCGGCGGCACGCCCGTCTGAAACGAAGCGGCGATCATGTTGTCGGGGTCCTTCGGGTTGATCGCGATCGTGACCTCGGCGGGATTGATCGCCGTTGGTTCGGTGATACGCACGACCTGCTGCGCGTGCGCTGCGCTCGGGAGAAGTAAGCAGAGGTTGCAAAGAGCAATCCGTATCGTCCAGGATGTCATGGTCTCATTAAACAAGGAGGGTGAGGGAAATGTCTATCAACGGAATCTGCACTCATATCGACGCGATCGAGGACGTGAAGCCGGCGAAGCAGCGTGTGTGTGAGGAGTGTGTGAAGATCGGATCGACATGGGTGCATCTGCGAACGTGTCAGGAGTGCGGCGGCACGCGGTGTTGCGATAGTTCGCCGAATCAACATGCGACGAGGCACGCGCACGCTACCGGACATCCGGTGATTGCGTCAGCGGAGCCAGGTGAGCGTTGGCTGTATTGTTATCCGGACGATGCGTTTGCCGAGTACTGAGCCACGGATAACACGGATGACACGGACCAGATCAGGAAAACATCAGGCCAGATCTGTTCTTACTGAAATTGGGTTTTGGTTGGCAGCAGGCTCGTGTCTTTGCGTTTCAACGCTGCGACGAGTCGCGTCCATTCCTGGCGTCCCTGCGCGAGCCGGTGAAAGTCGCCCTCCTTGTCCGTTTCCAACCCGCTCAACATCTCGTTTGCTTTGCCGGTGCTGATCGCGCGTTCGGCGGCGACAGAAAGCGCTTTGAACGCTTCGTCGCGAGCGCCGGATTGCGAACTCTTCGCGACCAATTTCGCGCGTTCGTACGGAAAGCGATAATCGCGCGGATACTTGCGTTCGATCTTCGCAAACGCTTCGACGATCTTCGGGCGCTCTGAATTCGTCGCCGTCATGCGGCGCTCGCGCAGACGTGCGAGCAGTTCGTCTTCGGGACTGACGCTCGGCGACGGCTGCGTCTGTGCGACGCTCGAGGCGGGAATCGGGGCGACGGATTCAGTTGTCACCGGCTGAACGGGCGCGGGTTGAACTGGCGCATACGCGGTTGTCTCGCTTGGCTGTTGCGTTGGCGGCGTTGTTGTCGCAACGGTCTGCGACGCTGAACGCATAAGTCCGAACACACCTAACGAGAGCAACAAGAACGCCACCGCGCCAATCGCGATCAGTTTTAGCACCGAGCCGCGACTGGACGACGGATGTTCGGGTTGTTTGGTGGTGGCCCACGGAAACACAGATCGCGCCGGCAGATCGTGTTGGATCGTCAACTCATCGTCTTCGAGCATTGCCGCGGCGAGGAGCGAACCACGTGGTGTGTTTTTGCCGCCTGTCGGTTTCTGTTCGCCACTCATTGGATTGCCGCATTTCCAGCAGTACGCATAACGGCTCTCGACCAAAGCGCCGCATGCGCTACATGGTCGTTCGGTACCTTCGGATGACCCGGCTTCCGTCGTGATCGGGCGTGGTTCCGTTGGTCTGCGCTGCGGTTCCGTTATACGCGGTGGCTCGGCTGATGTGCGCTGCGGTTCGTACGGCGTGCGCTGCGGTTCGGTTGCGATCGGTTGTGGTTTGCTTACAACCGGCTCTGGTTTGCTTGCCATGGGCGCTGTCGGCTCGGGCGGTTTCGGAGTCACAACGTCTTCGCGCACGATCGCCGGAGTGATCTTCTTCTTCGGCTGGTCCAACACGACATCGAGTACGCCTGTGCTTTCGAGTCCCCAGCCGTTCTCCGCGCGTACGACTCGCGCCGGTTGAATCACGTTCACTTCGCCCGCCTCGGGGTTTGGACAGTGGTAGTAATCCTGGTAGTACTCGTAAAAGTCGCGACGCGAAGCAAAGCGCGTTGCGCGCGGCAACACGATCGCCGGATCCTGGTTTGTCACGACGACAAACTCGCCGTCTTCAACCGGCAGGAAAGATTCGGTCTCGTAATCAAACGTGACGTTGACCTTGTCGGCGGATCTGGTGCGCTTCAAATAGAGTGCGACTGTGGACGGAAACGCGGGCGCAACGTCCAAGCGTTCTTCACAAACCGGACAGGTGTTCAGCGCGGTGATGAACGTCATGTTGAGCGCTTCGCAGATGTGTTCGTGCAGATCGGCGGACGCGGTGCGCAGACAACCAGGGCACGAAGGCTGCGGCACGCCGTCGGCGTTCAGCGTGAAGTTCTTCGTTTGCAGCGGCGTGTTCGACTCGAAGCTGATGACGTGGCAACGGTCGCATAAATAAAGGAGCGAGCTGCGGCGCGTGCAGACCGGACAGCGTTCCAACCCGTACCGCTCGAAATCGACGGGGCAGAAGTGCTCGCAGTTGCAGCAATACTGCCAACCGATTTCCACGGGCTGTCTGGCCTCGCCTTCGAAATCGAGTGTGCCGAGGACGTGACCGCGATTCTCACACTTGATCGGGCTCTGCCGCGGAGCGAAGAAGCCTCTTTTATGTTCAGGGCAAAATACTCGCATGTTGGTTGCTCCCTTTAAAGATGCGTGACCACCATTTAGGTTGTATTTAACGCGCAGCATGTTTTGGGACAAGCAGAGGGGAGAAAATTTGGAGAGATGCCGCGTAGAGTAATCCGAGCGGCAGCAGATTACAAGTGATATTGGTCTGTTTGGCGGCGAGGGTTACGTTTTGCGCAGGGTAAGCCAACTGATAGCAATTTCCCGTTCGACTTGTTTGAATTCGGGATCGCCCGTCAGTAAAACTGCGTTCTTCTGTTTCGTAAGCGCGGCAGCAAAGCAATCGGCGTAGGACATGCGGTGTTTGGATTTGTACTTCGCCGCCTCATAAGCCAGGAGCCAATCCGCATCGATAAACCTTATCCCGAGTTGGCGCAATTGAGTGACGCCGCGGTCTGCGTCCAGCGGGGAAGTTTCGCGAGCGAGGATATACCAGACTTCTCCCACGTTGAGGACGCTCATGAATAGCGGTACCTCATCGTCGTGCGCGTCGGAAATTAGATTAGCGACTCTCTCACCGGGTGGCTCGTCTTCGAGGTAGGCAAGGACGGCCCACGAGTCGAGCACGATAGCTTTCGGTTTGCGCGACACTAAAGTTCGCGCTCCTTCTTTCTATCAGCCATCAATGCTTTCAACAGCCCTTTGCCCTTGAATTTCCCACGCACGCTATGCACGTACTCACGCGTGATCGGTTTCAGGATGATCTCGTGCGCGTTCTCGTCGATCGTGATTTGGATACGCGTTCCTTCCTTGATGCCGAACTTACGGCGTACGGCGGACGGAATCACGATCTGTCCCTTTGAAGTAGCCACTGTTTCCACCTCTTGACCTCCTGTGGGAAGTTAAGTGCGAAGTATGAATATAGCGTCTAAGTAAGTCAACAATGCCGCGTCTTACTTTTCACAAATTAAGACTATGATTTGCGGCGGCGGGTGATTTTGCCGGGAAGTTTGGCGGGGAGATCGAGGTCGTCGTCGACGATGTCTTCGAGATGGACGCCGGCGACGCGGGCGTAGGAGAGCAGGGTGTTCAGGGCCGGTTCGCGTTCGTCGTTTTCGTATTGCGAGATGCGGCCGTAGTGCATGCTGTCTTCCAAACCGAGACGCGCGAGCATCTGTGTTTGCGACAACGCGAGCGCTTCACGTATCTGACGCAGCTTGCCTGCGAGACGTCGCGGACGCGGGCGCGGGTTTCCCATCAGGAACGACCTCCTGATGGTCCTGCCGCGACAATTGCGTAGCAGCCTGCCCAAACACTTAACCAACGTAGCGAGACTCTCAAACAACGTAGCGAGACCCTCAAACAACGTAGCG
>DASXXL010000255.1:0-4832 GCA_036503085.1 Pyrinomonadaceae bacterium
AAGGGAAGTTCAGTTTCGATGATCTGCCGTCTGCCGCCTACGTAGTTTTCGCGATGGCTCCCGGGTACATCGATGAAGCAATGTCAACTGGAGACCCGAACGATTGGCCGCGACACTTGATCGGGACACAGTTGAAAATCAAGCTGATTAAGGGTGGAGTGATCACTGGTAAGGTGACGAATGCGAAAGGCGAACCGATCGTCGGCGTTCCGGTCCATGCCGTGCCTTTTAACAATCCTTCCCCGTACCTCACAGAATTCCTCGGCGGCGTCGAAACCGATGACCGCGGCGTCTATAGAATCTACGGGCTGATTCCCGGTACATACGTTGTCAATGCGGGCGGCGCGGGCCAGTTTGGTTTGGCAATCGCGAACGGCTTCGATCTTGATGTGCCGACCTACTATCCTTCGGTGACCAGAGACGCCGCTATTCCCGTTGTTGTGCGAAGTGGCGATGAAACCACGGGCATCGACATCAAGTACTTTGGCACGGAAGGCCACCGGGTCAGCGGCTTCGTCCTGGGCACCGTTAACGCCGGCCCGTCTGCCGTGAATGGCGCCATCGCGATCGTTCTCTCACCCGCGGGCTCGCAATCGTTTTCTTCTATGGCGATTGCCAATCCTATGGACCAACGCCGCGCGTTCAGCTTCAACGGCGTGGCAGATGGTGAATACGATTTGTTCGCCACCTTTCAGACGAGTCAGCAGAACGATGCGTCACTGGTAGCTACGAAACGCGTCACCGTCCGCGGCGGCGATGTGACTGGACTCGAGCTGACCCTCGCCCCACTTGCTTCAATTGCCGGCGCCATAACGCTCGATCCGATTAAGCCAGAGGATAAGTGCGACCAGCGTGGCTCGCAGGTTATCGAAACCGTTTTCGCAGTGCGTCGCGACGATCCGAAAAAGAGCGGCAGTCAACTGATGACGACGATGTTAGCCGGATTTGGCGGGAGCTTGAATGCCAAAGGCGAGTTCGTCGCGCGCAATCTTGAGGCCGGCAGATATAGATTTGATATCAAACTGCCTTCCGACGCCTGGTACGTTCGCGTTATTAAACTGCCGGCGGCTGCCGTGACAAACCAGCAAACCTCTCAAGCAGCGCCACCAACAGCCGCTGCGAAGCCGAACCAGAGTTATCCCTGGCAAGGCGTCGTCAACATCAAGTCAGGCCAACAAATCAGCGGCGTTTCGATCATCGTGGGACAGGATGCGGCGAGCTTGCGGGGACGTGTCATCGTGATGCCGGAAGGAGCGGCGTTTCCTGCGGACCTCCACATATACCTCGTGCCGGTGGACCGCGAGCAGGCCAACGACGTGCTTCGTTACAGCGAGACAACGATCACGAGCGACGGCAGCTTTGCATTTTCCAACCTCGCACCCGGCCGCTATTACATCGTTTCGCGGGTCGAGCCAGGCGCCGAGACAGCAGGTACGCCGCCACGGCCTTCCGCTTGGGATCCCGCAACTCGGGCCAAACTAAGACAGGAAGCAGATGCTGCGAAAACAGTTGTTGACTTGAAGCCTTGCCAGCGATTGAAGGGTTACGCGCTTCCGCTCAAGGCGGAGCAGTGAGCCAAAACCACACTTAGCCAGGCGGGCAACCTAGATCTATCCTTCAAACCAAAAACGATCTATGATGCGGCCAATTCAAGACCGCCTTCTCCCACGAGTACCGTAGCGGCCGAACAATCATAAACAGCACTCTCCCCGAATTTACGCGTTGGCGTCTGCCAACCACAGGAGGTGCTTATGAAGAGACTTTTCCCGGCCCTGGCTCTCCTTTTCCTCGTTGCGATTTTTCAAATGCCTTCGCGGGTAACGCCGCAAACACGCCAGCGCACCGTCGCCCCAACTCGCTCCGAGTCGGAAATCAAAACCGAAACGATCAAGACAGACGTCGATCTCGTCACTGTCGACGCGCTCGTCCTGCAAAAGAAAACGGCGCGCGTCGTTGGCGATCTCTCGCGTGAGGATTTCGTCATCGCCGAAGACGGCGTCACGCAGACGATCACGCACTTCAGTCAGGATCGTCTGCCGCTCTCGGTGTTGTTGTTAATCGATCGGGGCGGTTGTCTCGATCCATTCGGCGACACCGTGCGCCACGCGGCGTTCAGCGCGTTGGCCCAGCTCAAGCCGGTCGACGAAGTCGGCGTCATGACTTACCACGACACCGCCGAACTACAACAGGAGTTCACCACCAATCGCGACGCAATCAAGCGCGCGTTGGATATCGTGCCGCCACATGACGAGCGCGCCGATCATTGTCTCGACACTGTTCTCGACGCCGCGGCCAGTTACATGGACAAAGCCGCTAATCCGACTGGACGACGCGTCTTGATCTTCATCACCGGCGTCACACGTAACTTCGACTGCCTCGGCAGTCCGTCCGGCAAAGCAGCGATGCAGTCAATCTTTGAGTCGGGCAGCGTCGTCTGCGGGATCGTGCCGCAAACTCCCGTGCAGGCGATGGAGAACGGCATGATGCGTTGGGCCACACGCCTCGGCCGCGTCGCCGGCGCACACACACTCGACATTCAAAAGATCGCCGACGAAACCGGCGGCGAACTCCTGCAGGACAAACCGGAAAACCTCGAAACGTCTTTCAACACACTCATCGAACACCTGCGCACGCGCTACAACCTCGCGTTCGTCTCTTCAAACAAGAAACGGGACGGCACGCTGCGCAAGCTCAAGATCGATCTCACTGAGCACACGAAAAAGAAGCAGCAGACCAAGCTCGTCGTCAAAGCACGCCGCAGCTACATCGCACCCCGGAGTTGAGAGTGCTAAAATAAAAACGCTTCAACGAGAACCCCCAAATTAGCTCGTTAATCTCTATTTCCGGGAGGAACTATGCCTAAATCTGCGGAGCGGGTGGAAGATCGGTTAGCCGATTTCACCCGCGACCGGCGAATTCTGCTGCTCTCATTGATGGCCCTCGTAATCGGCGCGCTCAGCGCCGTCATCGCCAAACTTCTCGTCCTGCTTATCGCGATTTTTACGAACATTACTTTCTACCAACGCTTTTCTACAGAGTTTCTATCGCCAACTAATCATCGCCTCGGAGCGTTTGTCATTCTCGCGCCCGTCGTCGGCGGTCTAATCATCGGGCTGATGGCCCGGTACGGTTCGGAAAAGATTCGCGGCCACGGCATTCCCGAAGCGCTCGAGGCGATTCTGTTTGGCCGCAGTCGCATGGAAGCGAAAGTCGCCGTGCTGAAGCCGCTCTCGTCGGCGATCTCGATCGGCACTGGTGGTCCATTCGGCGCGGAAGGTCCAATCATCATGACGGGCGGTGCGATCGGTTCGCTGGTCGCACAGATGTTTCATCTCTCTGCTGCTGAACGTAAGACGCTGCTCGTGGCCGGTGCTGCTGGTGGTATGTCGGCGATCTTTAATTCACCAGTTGCGGCCGTATTGCTCGCGGTGGAGTTACTGTTGTTTGAGTGGCGACCAAGATCGTTTATTCCGGTCGCAATTGCTTCGGCTGTCGCCGCCGTGTTGCGAGTTCCCTTGCTCGGTGCTGGTCCGATCTTTCCCACTCACGCACACCAGGCCCTCGGCGCCGAAGGTTTGACCATCGCTTTCATCGTCGGCATCTCGGCGGGACTCGCTTCGGGTTTACTGACTGCGATCGTTTACGCGTGCGAAGACTTGTTTGGCAAAATGCCGCTGCACTGGATGTGGTGGCCCGCAATCGGCGGACTCTTCGTCGGCATTGGCGGCTGGCTCGATCCGCGCGTGCTCGGCGTCGGCTACGACACGATTCACTCGCTGTTGCGCGGCGAGATGATCGGAGCCGCGGTTATCGGGTTATTGATCGGCAAGGCGCTCGTCTGGTCCATCTCGCTGGGTTCGGGCACGTCCGGCGGCGTGTTGGCGCCGTTGCTCATCATGGGCGGCGCGCTCGGCGCGATCGAAGCACGTTGGATCCCAATCGGTGACGCCGGTCTGTGGGCGATGATCTGCATGGCCGCGATGATGGGCGGCACGATGCGTTCGCCGTTAACGGCGATGATCTTCACGCTCGAACTAACACACGATCTCGACGTCCTGCCGGCGTTGTTGATCTCGTGCATCGCGGCGCACGCGGTGACGGTGCTGTTATTGCGGCGTTCGATTCTCACGGAGAAAGTTGCGCGGCGCGGTTTTCACGTCACGCGCGAATACAGCGTGGATCCACTGGCGGCCTTGCGAGTCGGTGAGGTGATGGACCGGCATCCGCCAACGATTCCGGCGACGATGAAGGTCACTGATCTTTCCGATCGGATTGCGCGGCACGATCCTGTATTGATTGCGCGGCAAGGCACGTTAATCGTAGACGGCGAGCGCAATCTTGCGGGCATCATCACGCGCGGCGATCTGGTGCGTGCGCTGGAACAATTACCCGAAAACGCGACGGTGCTCGAGGCGGGCACACGCAATCTCATCCTTGCGTATCCGGATGAGATCCTCGGCGAAGCAGTCGCGCGAATGGTGCGCAATGACATCGGTCGTTTGCCGGTCGTGGAACGTCATGATCCACACAAACTCATAGGCTATTTGGGTCGTGCGAGTGTGATGACGGCGCGTCTGCGGCGTCTCGAGGAAGAGCACGATCGCGAAGTGGGTTGGTTACAGGCCGCGTTGCAATAACGCAGTCGAGCCGTGATTGCATAACCAGGCGAACGGCAGCGCCGGAGGCGCGGCCAGAAGGTAGCCATCTATGAAGCCGGGTCGTGTCAAGAAATGAGTTCGGGTTGATTGGTTCACCCATCTATTCGAGATTCCACGTGGTTGAGGTTTGAACCCGGTAAAAACGTGGTCTCATTCAACGGTGCGACGCGGCTG